>NZ_JALDWB010000003.1:0-164551 GCF_023110435.1 Streptococcus oralis | reverse complement strand
ACAAAGTGACGAACTCGACCTTCAACTCCAACTTGCACAACACGGCGTTGTCCTTTGAGAAGCTCGGCGTTTGGTCGTTCTTGGCGTTCAAAGTCCACTGATTCTTCTTCAACTTCTAGTTTCGGAATTTCTAGAACTAAATCTTTCACACCTTCAGCTGGCTGGTTGCTTGATAGAACTTTTGTACCAACTTCGGTGATTTCTGGGCTTGCTTCCTTAAGAACCTCAGTCGAACGAAGAGTGCGATTGCCTTGGGCATCTACTTCTACAAAGTGACGAACTCGACCTTCAACTCCAACTTGCACAACACGGCGTTGTCCTTTGAGAAGCTCGGCGTTTGGTCGCTCCTGACGTTCAAAGGCTGTTGTTTCAGTTTCAATAACTAGTTCAGGGAGGGCCTCAACCGTTGGAGCTACTTCATTTGGATCCATGCTACCAACATGATGGCTTTCTTCTGCAGGAGCTAGTTTCTTATTCAGCTTTTCTTTCATTTCCGCAAAAGCTTGAGGAGTTGGCGTTTGTGAGGCTAACAAAGCTTCTGCTTGGGCAATCAACTCAGCTTTAGGATCTTTTTCACGGACAGATTCGAGCAATCCTTCCAATTCCTCTCTAGCAGTCTGATAACGTTGATTTCCATCCAAGTCTGTCCCTGCTTGTTTCAACTCATTCAAAGCCTGGTTGACTTCTTCTTGGCTAGCATTGTGGCTTTCTGCTACTGCTTTCGCTGCAGTGAGCTTCTCTACTAGTGTTGCTTGTTTGTCCTCACTTGAGAAGGTGTAGGCAAGGGTTGACTGACGGCCTTGGGCAGCAGTGATTTCTTGTTTGAGGTACTCATCGTTGACAGCTGCTTTTGGAGAAACCAAGACATCAAACTCAACAGTGTGTCCTTTATAATGCAAGGTCAAGGTTTGACGACCAGTCTTTTGAGCATCGTAGCCCGTAATTTCAACACCTTGATCTGTGAACGTATGCGTCTCTTCCGTCTCATCATCATAGAGAACTCCAAAGCGACCTTCTGCAAGATCCAGTTGCTCTCCTACTAGATAATCCGTTTTCGGTTTCTGAGTAATGTACAAACCTGCTACTTCTTTTGGTTTTCCTTCATCTTGACCTGTCACTTGTACCTTTAAGTCACCAGTAACTGGAAGTCCAAGGTAGCTGACTGTGAGCTTTTGTTCCCCTTTTTGATGAGCGTCGTATCCAGATACAGTCACACCTGAGTGAGTAAGGTTGATCAGTTCATCGTCTTGTCCCCCTTCGTATTGAACACGGAGAGTGCCGCCTCTAAGGTCAAGTTTTTCTCCCTCTTTGTAAACTGTCTTCTTCGGCCCTTTTTCAAGGCTAACCGCAGCAATTTTTCTCTCATCCTGCGGAATCGCTACTGCCAAGGTGTTACTGATTTCTTTGCCAGGTAGTTGGGTACGATAGTAGAGGAGAGTTGGTTGCTTGTCAAAGCCCAATGGCGCTGTTGCCAAGTCGCCACCATTTTCAGATTTCAAAGTTGCAATTGGTGTTTGTGAATCAGCCTTTTCGTAAACGGTGATGGTTGCGCCTGCCGGAACATCAGAGAAGCCTAGTTGAACTTGGTGGTTTCCAAGTGAACGAGCAGCTACCTTAGCCATTGGAATATTTTGACTTTCTGTGTCCAAGGTTTCGTACATCTTCCAGTTATAGATACGAATGGCCTTCCAAGGTGTTCCGTTATCAGATGTGATAACTTTTAGACGCCAGTCTTGAGCAGTAATTGGTTTGTCAAGAGTGATATCTGTCACGTGCGCTTTATTGCCACGGACTTCCTTAGCTAACTTCCATTCACCATCCGCATCTTTATAATAAAGGTCAAAGTCTTTGGTGTTCATCAAACCGTCGTTTACGGATTCTCCACCAGCTCCCGCATGATCCATGACCCATCTAACAACACGACGTGGCTTGGTCAAGCGAATATCCACACTACCGCTCAACTGAGCTGAAGACCACTTATCTGACAAGCTAGTAATGGTACCGTTCAACATACCTTCAATGCCTTCTCCACCTTCAGTGTTTGGGAAAGTGCTACCAATTACCGTTGCCCCTGGAACAATATTTTCAGCCAAAGGTCTTGGGAGAGTTGTATCCTGAACAGTCATGCCCCAGTTGAATGACGCAGTTGCAGCCTCAGAACGGAGTCCATTTTTACCAACTGCAACAACTTTCAATTCCTGAGTCCTACCAGTCGCATTAGCAGAGCGGCTAACTTTTGGTAAGTAGATGGTTGAAGCAGATGAACCTGTCAACAAACGCCAGTTGTCCCCGTCTTTTTCGTAGACTTCATAGAAATCTGCATCTTGGTTACCCGAAAATTGAACCACTGCTTCAGCTTCTTGGGCATTCTTAAGAGATTGCTTCACCACAGAGAGACCTGTCGGGGCTTGAGGTGCTTGGTTATTGTCTGAAATGGTTAATTGACCTAGGTTGAACTGATAATCTTTTACAGCACCTTCATGTTCGAAGAAGAGTTTAACTGCATAGATGGTTTTACCTGCTAGTGAGCTAAGGTCAATTTCTTCATTTATCCAGTTGTCAGAAAGAGTCAGTTCTTTCCATGCGTCTGCATCCTCAAATTTGTAGTCTGGAGTCGTAGAAAAGGCCATATAAACTTTCGAACCTTTTCCTCCCTTGTGGGCAACCCGAAGTTTGGTTTTCTCCGTTACTTCTAGTTTAGTAGAATACAAATTCACATCTTGGTCTGTCTTACCAGCTACATCACCTGAGAATTTAAGGGAATTTCCGCCATTGTAGGCATCTGTAAAGTCATATTCTGCACGAAGTTTTTCCCCCGTTGAAGTCTGCCACCAACGCCATGTTGGTAAGACACCTGAAACAGAACGGTAGTTCCATTCAGAATCCTTAGAAACTTTGCCGTCTACAAACCACTTTCTACCATGACCTGTATTAAAAGATGTAGTGAAGGTCCGGCCTACTGCTGGAGTGCGGTCCGCAACTAAATTGGCAATTCCATACCACTCTTTATCACCTGGTTTTTGAGCCGTTGGATCTCCTTGGTAACCTGTGAAGAAGATATCCTCGTTCTTGTGGTAGTCTTCACCTGTTTTTCCTAGACTGGTAATTGTATCCGGCGCAAAAAGTCCAAGTGACAAGCGCAACTTGCCTTTTTCATCTAAAAGAGCATCCCAGTTGACCTTGGTCTTATACGAACCACCTTGTTGCAATTCTAAGCCTGCAAAGACATCATACTGGCTACGTTCTAGCCATTTTGCCATCTCTACAGAGTGGTCATTTTTTTCCTTGTTCCAGTTGAAGTTAGCAAAAAATTGATCTGCAGGGACCTTATCTCCTTCTTTTTGCATAAACTGGTAGTTGTAATCACCTAGACCATCTTCGTGGTAACGGCCATATTTGTAGGTCATGGCATCGTACCAAGCATACTTGATTGGGTGGTTGACCTTAGCCGCGTATTCTTTTGTATAGAGCATGAATTGGCGCATTTTTTCACCAAGAGGTGCTACCAATTCCCCCGTTGTTTCTTGGTTGATGAAGTAGCCATCAAAGCCATAGTATTTAGCGAGTTCAACAAGTTTACGTGCAATCGGGAAGGTGCCATCTTCATCTTGCTTCAAAGCCTCAGCAAACTTCTCTTGGTCGGCAATGCTGTTTGACCAGTTGAAAAAGAGGGTTCCATAAACGGGAACTCCGTTGCGGTGCCCGGCATCAATGACATCTGGAGTAGGGACTAGACCTTCCCAGAAGACCATTGAATCTAAGTATTGCCAGTAGTCAAAAGCATAGGCCTTGAATTCTTCTCCACCAACAGAAGCGTGGTCTTTGGCCTTTGAGTTGGTATTTGCTAGAGCTTGAACCTTGGCTCTTCTGCTTGCTTTTTCGTTAACCAACTGACCTCTATGGCGCTTGGCGAGTTCAACTGAGGAACGATTGATGGGATCATCCTCGCGCGCACCTGGTTCCCATTTCAACAAATCATTCCAAGTATCAAATTTGATTTCTTTTGGCCGGAGACTCTTCTCTTCTTTTTTAGGAACGTCTGCTAGACTTGGTTTGTCGGCTTTATTGTCAACCACTTGAGGAGCTTCCTCAGGCTTGACTCCTTCTTTATCAGTTGGTTTTTCAGCTGTTTCTGTCGGAGCTGACTTCGCTTCTTCTTTTTCATTAACCAGATCCGTTATTGCAGGAGTGTTTTCTGAAATTGGTTGCTCAGCTACTTTGTTTTCAGTTTCCTCTAATTGTTTTTCGAGGGCTGTTGTGTCTGGTTTAGCTGTTTCACTAGCGCTTGTAGCTTGGGCGCTCGTATTTGCAACTGCCTCAGGGACAGCGACCTGTTCGGCAAGAGCTGGACTCGCAAATAAAGCTGATCCAATCATCAAGGAACAAGCCCCGATTGACAGCTTACGAATACTGTAACGGCAACGTTTTTCAAAAAATAGATCTTTCATCTTATCCTCCTAATAGAACAAAAAAAGTAACTGTTCCCACAATCAAGCATCAGAACAGGATTATCTTCATTTTATCTTATATGAAAGCGATGTCAATCTATTTTACGTATAAACTATAACTAGGATAAGAAACAGTTAAATTTGGATATAATCCTTGCAGACATTTATATTTGGGGTAAGAACTCTATTCTAAGGAAGAAATTTAAAAAAGTTAGCGATTTCTTACTAAAAGATCAAGAAAACACTTGTGAGATTTACTTTTATCCTTTAAAATAGAATAGGAGAAATTCCGCGATTATTTTTCGGAGGAAAAAGAAATGTCCATTAATTGGCAGGAAATTTTATTTCACTTTTTAGGTGGTCTAGGACTGTTTTTATACAGTATTAAGACCATGGGGGACGGTTTGCAACAAGCTGCTGGAGATCGCCTTCGTTTTTACATTGACAAGTACACTAGCAATCCCTTTTTAGGCGTTCTAGTTGGGATTGTCGTAACCGCCCTGATTCAGTCAAGTACAGGGGTTACAGTTATTACAGTTGGGCTGGTCAGCGCTAGTCTTCTAACTCTTAGACAGGCTATCGGAATTATCATGGGAGCCAATATTGGAACCACCGTTACTTCCTTTATCATCGGTTTCAAGCTTGGCGAATATGCTTTACCCCTGATTTTCCTTGGAACCATGTTCCTCTTCTTTACAAAAAATAGAACAGCAAACAATATCGGACGCATCCTATTTGGTGTTGGGGGAATCTTCTACGCCCTCAACCTCATCAGTGCCGGTATGAGTCCGCTTAAAGATTTACCACAATTCAAGGAATATATGGTAACTTTGGGACAAAATCCTATTTTAGGAGTGGTAGCCGGTGCAGTCATTACCGTCCTCATCCAAGCTTCTTCTGCGACAATTGGGATTTTGCAAGGTCTCTATGCAGGTGGGTTCCTTGACCTTAAAGGTTCACTACCAGTTCTCTTCGGGGATAATATCGGGACAACCCTAACCGTTATCATCGCGGCAGCTGGAGCCAATGTCTCTGCAAAGCGCGTTGCAGCGACTCACGTTACCTTTAACGTTTTAGGGACTATTCTTTGCTTAATCTTATTAGGCCCCTTCACTGCTATGATCGAGTACTTTCAGGCACTCCTTCACCTCTCACCTGAGATGACGATCGCCTTCTCGCACGGTGCCTTTAACGTAAGTAACACCATTGTACAATTTCCATTCATCGGAGCCTTGGCCTACTTTGTAACCAAGCTCATCCCTGGTGAAGACGAGGTTGTCAAGTACGAGCCTCTTTATCTCGACGAACAACTTATCCAGCAATCTCCTTCTATCGCTCTAGGAAATGCCAAAAAAGAACTTTTGCACTTAGGGAACTATGCAGCCAAAGCTTTTGACCTTTCTTATACCTATATCATCGGTTTGGATGAAAAGGTAGCTGAAAAAGGTCACAAGACAGAGGAAGCCATCAATACTATCGATGAAAAACTCACTCGTTACCTCATCAGACTCTCAAGCGAATCCTTGAGTCAAAAGGAAAGCGAAGTGTTGACTAACATTCTGGATTCATCTCGTGATTTGGAACGGATTGGGGACCACGCAGAAGGCTTGCTCAACCTAACAGACTACCTCCAACGCAAAGATGTTCATTTCTCTGAAGCTGCTCTAGAGGAATTAGCTGATATCTATCAAAAAACTACTGCATTTATCAAAGATGCCCTTGATAGTGTGGAAAATAATGATATTGAAAAAGCTCAAAGTCTGATTGAACGCCATAAAGAAATCAACAATATGGAACGCGTTCTCAGAAAGACCCACATCAAACGCCTTAACAAGGGTGAGTGTTCAACACAAGCTGGGGTCAACTTTATCGACATCATTTCCCACTACACTCGTGTATCTGACCACGCCATGAACCTAGCTGAAAAAGTCATTGCTGAACAAATCTAATAACCAAAAAGCTATCCTGAATGGGATGGCTTTTTTCGTCTCCTCATCAAGAATGTCTTTTCTGACATATAAAAAATGCTTTGATTCACAATGGAATCAAAGCATTTTAAAGAGTTCACCAAACATGATAGCAGAAACTGCAGTGCCTCTGTACTTGGCTTCTTCTCTTTTGATAAAGCGAGCCAAGTTTATCAATTCAGGTGCTGGATGTTTGGGATTTCTGAACAGTTCAAGATTAACCAGTCCCGAGAGTCGGACTGCTAGCAATTGTTCATTTGTAGTAGGTAGTTTTTTAGCAGTCTCTAGGAGAGCAGCGACTAAATCGTCACTCAGGCCCTGACGGGCATGGTTATAGAGATCTTTTATAAGGCTTTCTAGATTTTCTTCTGCCATCCTGACCACCTCCCTCATATTTAATAATTTTTAATCAAATCAACTGTTGAACGATCTAATTTTTTCACCAAGGCTTGCAAGAAAGCTTGGGCTTCTAGGAAGTCATCCATCGCGTAGAGAGTTTGGTGAGAATGGATATAACGAGCGCAGACACCGATGGTTGTAGATGGGACACCTCCATTTTTCAGATGAGCTGCTCCAGCGTCTGTTCCGCCTTTACCACAGTAGTATTGGTACTTGATGCCAGCTTCTTCAGCTGTTGTCAAAAGGAAATCCTTCATACCTGGCAAGAGCAAGTGACCTGGATCGTAGAAGCGAATCAAGGTTCCGTCCCCAATCTTACCTTGGCCACCGTAAACATCACCAGCAGGTGAACAGTCAACGGCTAGAAAGACTTCTGGATCAAACTTAGTTGTAGAAGTATGAGCGCCACGGAGACCAACTTCTTCTTGGACGTTAGAACCCAGATAGAGTTCATTGTCAAGCTTTTGACCTGACAAGGCTTCAGCTAACTCGCTCACCATGAGAACACCGTAGCGGTTGTCCCAAGCTTTGGAGATGATATTTTTTTCATTGGCTGTCAAGATCGCGGAACTATCAGGGACAATGGTATCACCAGGACGGATGCCAAAACTTTCTGCTTCAGCCTTATCCGCGAAACCACCATCAAAGATAATATCTGCAATAGCTGGCATGGTTGGTCCACCTGTTCCACGTGTCAAATGTGGTGGAACAGAGCCTGAAATCACGGGAATTTCACGACCGTCACGAGTAAAGAGTTTAAAGCGTTGGCTGCTGACTACCATAGGGTTCCAGCCACCGATTTCAACGACACGGAAGGTCCCATCTGGCTTAATCTCGCTGACCATAAAGCCAACTTCGTCCATATGAGAAGCAACCAAAACACGGGGCGCGTCGGTAGCTTCTGAATGTTTGATACCAAAAACACCACCCAAGCCATCTGTCACAACTTCATCCACATGTGGAGTCAACTTTTCACGGAGATAGGCACGGACAGGCGCTTCATGACCTGAGATCGCAGCAATTTCTGTTACTTCTTTGATTTTTGAAAATAATGTTGTCATATCAGTTCCTTCTTTCTATCCTCCATTTTACCACTTTTTATAGGAGAAGGATAGTGGGAAGGTGGATTGGTTTTTACTAGTTTATCCTATAAAATAGAGGGGCAGATGTTATTTCAGGAATTTTTCTTTCTTTTTACATTAAATTGTCAGAAAATTTATTGACAGATTAAAAAAATCGTGTTACATTATCTCCAAGGGTATTTTTATACCAAATCTACGTGAAAGGACGGGGCATGAAACTCTCTCATTTTTTAACTGGCTTACTTCTACTCCTTGTCTTTCTCTCCATCACCATTGGAACCAGTGATTTTTCTTGGGAAAAATTCTTTGCTTTTGACCAACAGACCTGGCTTCTCTTTCAAGAGTCGCGTCTTCCAAGAACCATCAGTATTCTCCTTGCAGCCTCTAGTATGAGCATGGCAGGACTCCTCATGCAGACCATTACCCAAAATCAGTTTGCTGCCCCAAGCACAGTCGGAACGACAGAAGCCGCCAAACTGGGAATGGTGTTAAGCCTCTTTGTCTTTCCGTCTGCGAGTCTGACCCAAAAGATGCTCTTTGCTTTTGGCTCATCCATCTTATTTACCCTCTTCTTCCTGGCCTTTATGACTATTTTTTCTGTAAAGGAAAGGTGGATGTTGCCCTTGATCGGGATTATCTATAGCGGGATCATCGGTTCTGTCACAGAAGTTATCGCCTATCGTTTCAATCTGGTTCAGAGTATGACGGCCTGGACCCAGGGCTCCTTCTCCATGATTCAGACCCATCAGTATGAGTGGCTCTTCTTAGGCCTCATTATCCTGATAGCCGTTTGGAAATTATCCCAAACCTTTACCATCATGAATCTGGGCAAGGAAACCAGTGAGAGTTTGGGGATTTCTTACTCCCTACTGGAAAAACTGGCCCTCTTTCTGGTGGCGCTAACGACAAGCGTCACCATGATTACCGTGGGTGCCTTGCCTTTTCTCGGGGTCATCGTTCCCAATCTGGTCCGCAAGCGCTATGGAGATAATTTGAGTCAAACCAAACTCATCGTCGCACTGGTCGGAGCCAATCTGGTTCTGGCCTGCGATATCCTCTCTCGAGTTCTCATTCGGCCCTATGAACTGTCTGTCAGTCTCTTGCTAGGAATCATCGGTAGCCTCGTCTTTATCCTGCTTCTATGGAGAGGGGGACGAAAAGATGCAGTTTAAAAGCAAACATACCAAGCTCTTCTGCCTTCTCATTATTCTGGCCATCGGAGCTTGTCTCCTCTACTTTTGGCCTATTAGTCACCTATCTGTCTTTGCTTGGAAACTTCGTTCTCAAAAGATTGTCGTTTATCTCTTGGTAGCTATCGCGACAGGGATTTCGACCATTAGTTTTCAAACCCTGACGGAAAATCGCTTCCTAACGCCAAGTATTTTGGGAATCGAATCCTTCTATGTCTTGCTACAGACCCTGCTACTGGTTTTTGAAAGCAAATTTCTACAGCTTGAAAAGTCTCCTATCTTAGAATTTCTAGTCTTGCTTCTGCTTCAATCCCTCTTCTTTCTTGCCTTACAAGGCTACTTGAAGACACTGATGAAACAAGACCTGGTCTTCATCCTGCTAATCTGTCTAGCACTCGGAAGTCTCTTTCGAAATATCAGTACCTTCCTCCAAGTCCTGATGAATCCAAATGAATACGATAAACTGCAGAACAGTCTCTTTGCCTCCTTTCAGCATCTCAACACTTCCATCCTAGTCATCGGTTCTCTGATTATCCTCGCTTTGACCATCTTTTTCTTTCGAAAAGCAGTCGTTCTGGATGTCTTGCACCTGCAAAGAGAAACGGCTCAGATACTGGGACTCGATATTGAAAAAGAACAGAGAGAACTCCTCTGGGGCATCGTGCTTTTGTCCTCAACAACCACTGCCTTGGTAGGGCCTATGGCCTTCTTCGGCTTTATGCTTGCCAATCTCACCTATCTAATCCTCAAAGATTATCGGCACAAGTTGCTCTTTATCGTAGTCATTCTGATTGGATTTATTAGTTTGACCTTGGGGCAAGCCCTGATTGAACGAGTCTTTGCGCTGGAAATTCGCATCAGTATGATCATCGAGAGTGTGGGTGGGTTCTTATTCTTTATCTTACTTTATAGGAGGGCACGTCGGTGAAACTGGAAAACATTGACAAATCCATTCAAAAACAGGATATTTTGCAAGACATTTCGCTTGAAGTCAGTCCTCATAAACTGACAGCCTTTATTGGTCCAAATGGTGCTGGAAAATCAACTCTCCTCTCCATTATGAGCAGACTGACCAAGAAAGATCAGGGAATTCTCAGTATCAAAGGTCGTGAAATCGAGAGTTGGAATTCGCAAGAACTAGCCAAAGAACTCACCATCCTAAAGCAGAAGATTAATTACCAAGCCAAATTGACCGTTGAAGAACTAGTCAGCTTTGGACGTTTTCCCTACAGCCGTGGTCGACTGAAGGCAGAAGACTGGGAAAAAATCCGAGAAACTCTGGACTATCTGGAACTGACCAACTTAAAAGACCGCTACATCGATAGTCTGTCTGGTGGACAGCTGCAACGTGTCTTTATCGCCATGGTACTAGCCCAGGATACAGACTTTATCTTGCTAGACGAACCACTCAACAACCTCGATATTAAGCAAAGTGTCAGCATGATGCAGATTCTCAAGCGACTGGTGGAAGAGCTCGGTAAGACCATTATCATCGTCCTCCACGATATCAACATAGCCAGTCAGTATGCGGATGAAATTGTTGCCTTTAAAGACGGCCAAGTCTTTTGCAAGGGAACGACTGCCCAAATCATGCAGGCTGACCTGCTCAGTCAACTCTATGAGATTCCCATCACACTGGCTGATATCAATGGCAAAAAGATCTGTATCTATAGCTAGCTATTTTGAACTCATGTTAGAGAACCCTCTGTCTCTTAGCTAACAAGCCTATCTAAGAGCCTCCCTACATCGTTATCACATTTTAAAAAGGAGAAATTATGAAAACATCCCTTAAACTCTATCTCACTGCCCTAGTGACTAGCTTCTTGCTCCTACTTGGTGCATGTAGTACAACTAAAACTACGAAGCAGACAGAGACAAGTAGCTCTGCTCCAACAGAAGTGACTATTAAAAGTTCACTAGATGAGGTCAAACTTTCAAAGGTTCCTGAAAAGATTGTGACCTTTGACCTCGGTGCTGCGGATACTATTCGCGCTTTAGGTTTTGAAAAGAATATCGTCGGAATGCCTACAAAAACTGTTCCAACCTATCTCAAAAGCCTAGCTGAAAAAGTTAAAAATGTTGGTTCTATGGTTGAGCCAGACCTAGAAGCCATCGCTACTCTTGAACCGGATTTGATCATTGCTTCTCCACGTACCCAAAAATTCGTAGACAAGTTCAAAGAAATCGCGCCAACTGTGCTCTTCCAAGCAAGTAAGGACGACTACTGGACTTCTACCAAGGCTAATATCGAATCCTTAGCAAGCGCCTTCGGCGAAACTGGTACACAGAAAGCCAAGGAAGAATTAGCCAACCTAGACAAGAGCATCCAAGAAGTCGCAACTAAAAACGAAAGTTCTGACAAAAAAGCCCTTGCTATCCTCCTCAATGAAGGAAAAATGGCCGCCTTTGGTGCCCAATCTCGTTTCTCTTTCTTGTACCAAACCTTGAAATTCAAGCCAACAGATACTCAATTTGAAGACTCACGCCACGGACAGGAAGTCAGCTTTGAAAGTGTCAAAGAAATCAATCCTGACATCCTCTTTGTCATCAACCGTACCCTTGCCATCGGCGGTGACAACTCAAGCAACGACGGCGTCCTAGAAAATGCCCTTATCGCTGAAACTCCTGCCGCTAAAAACGGTAAAATTATCCAACTAACACCAGACCTCTGGTATCTAAGTGGTGGCGGACTTGAATCAACTAAACTCATGATTGAAGACGCTCAAAAAGCTTTGAAATAAGCAAGAAAACCCAACATCAAATGATGTTGGGTTATTTTTCTTCTTGATTTCGTTTGAGAGAAAAGTGGTCTGGGACAGGATCTTTACCTGTTTTCGACCAGGGGTGGCAACGTAAAATCCGAGCCAAGCCCATCAAAACACCCTTGAAACCATGTTTTTCAATAGCCTGAATCATGTAGTTGGAACAAGTAGGCTCAAAGCGACAAGAGGGTGGAAAGGCTGGTGAGATAAAACGTTGGTAAAAGCGTACAGGCGCTATTAAGATTCGTTTCATTATTTCTTGGTTACAGCCATGGTGTGTAGTTGGCTGATTTCTTTTTTATTAAGGCGACGGGATTCTCCCGGACGAAGACCTGTCAAGTCTAGGTGCCCAAAACGTGTCCGAGACAACTTATCCACTTGAAGACCGACAGCTTCAAACATTTTTTTAACCTGGTGGTTACGCCCTTCATGGATAGTCAACTGCACTACAGAGCGATTTTTAACTGGATCCACTTTGAGAATCTCATAGACAGCTGGCTTGGTTTTCTTGCCATCAATCTCAAGACCACGAGTCAAGGGGCGGAGATTATCCTTATTGGCCACACCTTTAACACGCGCGACATAAACCTTGTCAATCTCATTACGAGGGTGAATCATCTCGTCTGTAAAATCACCATCATTGGTCAAAATCAAAACACCTGATGTATCCCAGTCCAAACGTCCCACAGGGTAGATGCGCTCTTTGACATTGGGCAAGAGGTCGACAACAGTCTTGCGACCCTTGTCATCTGTCACACTGGAAATCACTCCACGTGGTTTATTGAGCAGATAGTAGACCTTTTCTTCATTGTAGATAGGTTGGCCTTCAACTTCAACCTTGTCGCTAGCCTTGATGGTCGTTGCGAGTTCACGTACCACTTGGCCGTTGACCGTCACCAAGCCTTGCTTGATCAACTCTTCTGCTTTTCTCCTACTGGCCACACCTGCGTGGGCAATATACTTATTGATTCTCATCTTCTTCTATCCTTTCACCAAATAATTGGCTTTCTTGTGCTTGAATTTCAAGCTCGTCAATCACAGGCAATTCTTCCAAATGGTTAATCCCCATATAATCTAGGAAATAATCCGTAGTTACATAGAGATTAGGGCGGCCCAACACTTCTTTTTTCCCGTCTTCCTTTATCAAGTCAAAAGCCTGCAACTTTGCCAAAGCCCCACTCGAATTGACCCCACGAATAGCATCAATTTCTATCCGCGTAATCGGCTGCTTGTAGGCAATGATGGACAAGGTCTCAAGGGCCGCCCGAGATAAACTCTGGTTGATGGGAGCTTTGGAATATTCCTTCAAAATCGCTGCAAATTGAGGCTTGGTGACCAATCTGTAAGCGCCACCTGTCTCGATCAGGGACAAGCTCGACTCTTGGTCTTTTTCATATTTCTGGGCTAATTTTTCTAAACTCTGTTGGATGCCTGTCGGTGGCAGAGAGAGGAGTTCAGCCAACTGACGGACCCGAATCCCATCTTCACCTGCTACAAACAAGAGCGCTTCTATTTCTGCTAAAGTACTCATCTTTCCTCTCTATCAAGTCTAGCTTTGTGCCTCTTGACTTTCTTCCTTCTTTTCCATGAGATAGATATCTCCGAAACTCTCCTCTTGCACGAGGATCAGTTCCTGAGTTTTGATTAACTCCAAGGTTGCCAAAAAGAGGGTAATGACCTCTTGGACATTCTGGGCTTCCTTGAACAAATCCTGTAAGCGCAACTGGTCTCGTCCAGTCAAGGACTCTTTTACGATGACCATCATGTCCTCAATCTTATACTCATCCCGCAAGATGGTCGTGTGGTTCCGAGCGAACTCCTCTTTTTTCTTGGCTAGGATATTTGAAAAAGCCAAAAAGAGGTCAATGGTCGTCTTGTCATGTACAAGTTCCGCATCTTCGTAAATCAACTCTGTCGGTGCTTTGGAATAGTACTGGGCCCGCTCTTGGTGCTTAGCCTCCAAGTGCTCACCCAAGAGCTTGAACTTACGGTATTCTTCGATTTGGGAGAGAAGGTCCTGCTCTAGGTCATCCTCTAAATCTGTCACTTCTGCCACCTTGGGAAGAAGTTTCCGGCTCTTGATCAGCATGAGCTGACTGGCCATGACCATATACTCACCCGTCACTTCCAGACGCATAGCCTGCAGGGTTGAGACATAGGCTAGATACTGTTCGATAACTTCTGTAATAGGCACATCGTAGATATCCATCTGGTACTTAGAAACCAAGTGCAAGAGTAAGTCCAGTGGCCCTTCAAAATCTTTTAATTTAATATCCATCATCTATATTTTTCTAAGGTCAGGACTGTTTTTAATCCTAATTTTTTTGCAATTTCGTACAAATCGACCTTCTTTTCTATCTGTCTTAGAATGAACTGTTCCCGTAGGGCTTGGGCTGATAGTTCTGGGAAACCTTTCTCCTTGACAAAGGACTCCAGCTGACGAAAGGCCCACTGACGAGAATAGGCTTTCCCTCCCCTTTCAAAGAGATAGGTCTGCCCCATCAAGGGTTCTAGCTCTGGAAGCAAGGGCGTGGGTATGGTGACAATCCTCTGTTGGGAAGCCTTGTTAATTCGCAACACCTGAAAATCCAGATTGATATCTGCAACCTTAAGGGCTAAAATCTCACTTGGCAAGAGCCCTATTTCCAAGATAAGAAGCGCCAGCAAGCGTCCTTCAGGATAATTACTTTCCTGCCAAAAAGAGTCTAAGTCTAGAATCTCTGGCTTTTCCGTCTTCTTTTCAGCTTGTTTGGCTAATTCCAAACGATAAAAACTGTCCACTTCACCTTTTTGATAGAGAAAGTAGAGAAATTGGTTGCAGGCCGAAAGTTTTCGCTTCTGGGCGCTGATTTTTAGATTGGCTAGCTGGGCTTGGTAAATCTTGAGACCGGTCTCAGAGATCCGCTCACCTACCATATCTAAAAATTGCTCCAGATCATACTTATAGGACTGCTTGGAATTGGCAGACAAACCCTGCTTTCCCTCTAAAAAGGCTGATATGCTCTCTCTCATTTGCATCGAATCTCATATTCCTTACTAAAGTCATGTAAAAGAGTATTAACGGCCTTGAGGATAGACTTGCGCGTGATGATTCCTTGGAAAATCCCTTCATCATCTACCACTGGCAAGAAGGGTTCATCCACCAGTTTATGGAGGACCTCTGTGATGTTATAATCTGGAGCGACAACTGCCACATCTGTCTTGGTCATATTGACGATATCTGTCGTTGCCATCTGTTCATCTGTCAAACCTTGCTCCATTTGATAAGCCAAAATGTCTCTCAGACCAATGGTTCCGACAAAGCGTTTGTCAAAGGTCACAACAGGGATACGGGTATAGGTGATTTGACTCAACACCAAAATCGCATGGTCGGCATTGTGGGTATCAATCAAGGCTGCTAGATTCTCAGCAGGGGTAAGAAAAGTCTCTTCCTGCTCTAGTAAAAATGCTTCAAATTCTTTGGCAATCATCGAGCAAACTCCTTGGACAAGCCTGGATAAACCTCATGATCACGTGTCAAAAAATCTACTTTAAAATAGCTGTCATCAATCTCCACACGGGCATAGAGGCATTCTCTGATAGTTCCTCGTGGTTGGCTGATGGAGCCTGGATTGAGAAAGAGCGTCTTTCCTTCCATCCAAGCATTGGGCACATGCAAGTGACCATAGAGACAGATGTCCGCTTCCTCTTCCTGAGCCCAGTAGTCCAACTTTTGAAAGTTGAAATTGATATCAAATAAGTGTCCGTGCGTCTGGATGATCTTGGTCGGACCAAGTTGGGTCACCAAACGTTCTGGGTAGCCAGCATAAAAGTCCATATTACCTTTGACGACATGGATGCCTTCCCAAAGCGGAGAGTCGGGACGGAGTTCAGAGTCACCATCGTGAAAAATGGCATCGACTTTACCCAGATAGCGATCACGGATTTCTTCCACAATCAAGCTATCGCCATGGGAATCACTCATTACAATGATGGTTTGCTTTGCCATGATGGAAATACCTCCAAAAGTTTCTTAACGGCTAAGGCGCGGTGAGATTGGCTATTTTTTTCTTCAAGGGTTAATTCAGCTGCTGACTTACCTGTCTCTCCTACAAGGAAGAGGGGATCATAACCAAAACCATTCTCCCCCTTGGGTTCAAAGTTGATATAACCTGGCCAGTCAGCTTCAACCACCAAGCTTTCCTTATTTGGACTGGCTACAACTAGGGTTGTGTGGAACTGGGCTGAGCGGTCCTTGAGTTCAAAGACCATGGCCAATTCGTGCAAGAGTTTGGCGTTATTTTCACGGTCAGTTGCTCCTACACCAGCGAATCGCGCTGACCAGACTCCTGGCAAACCACCGAGGACATCGACTTTGAGACCTGAGTCGTCTGCCAAAACCATCTTGCCTGTTAATTGGGAAATGGTTTCTGCCTTCAGGCGGGCATTTTCTTCAAAGGTCATGCCTGTTTCAGCTACTTCAGGCAGATCTGGATAGTCATTGAGATTTTCCACATCGTAGCCTAACTTGTCAAAGATAGCTCGGAATTCCTTGGTCTTGCCCTCGTTACGAGTCGCAATGAGCAGAGTTTCTCTAACCTTGCTAGTTTCAAAGAAGGCTTCTACATCGACTCCTTCTTTAGGCAATTCAACATGCAAAAGCTTTCCATCTTCAACCAAGAGCAGAGCTCCCTGACGTTGGATGACTTCTAGATTACGGCCTGCTTCTGCATTTAAAATCTCAACGATAAAGGAGAGCAGACGAAAGTTAGAAGACCAGCGCATCACCGTTATCGTAATCGGAAAGCCATTTTCTTCGTCACGAAAAATCCGCGCTAAATCCATAAAATCAAGCTCGAGAGGATCTTTGATAAGGCTATAGATACCTCCATAGACATCCCAGACACCGACATACCAGTCCTGGTCATCCTTGTATTCGTAAATTTTGTTTGTCATAAAGTTACATGCTCCACATGAATCTCTTTTTCCAGCCATTCTGCTCCAATCTGGGCAAAACTTTGGCTATTAGCTGTTGTGTAAAAACGATGTTGAAGAGGTCCCGCATCTCGGCTACGATTGATTTCAAAATAGTTAAGCAAAACCGAGATATCCCGTACACACTCTGCCCCACTATCGATGAGTTGAACCTTAGGTCCCATGACATTTTGGATGATAGGGCGAAGGAGTGGATAATGAGTACAACCTAAGATCAAGCTGTCCACTTTACCAACCAAGGGACGCAGAGTTTCATAGACCACTTTCTTAGTTACACTGGTTGATAAGGCACCAGACTCGACCAAGGGGGCAAACTTGGGACAGGCCAGACTTTCCACCTGTAAATCTGGATCCAAATCATGGATTTTTTGACGGTAGATATCTGATTGGACCGTCATGGGGGTTCCAATTACTCCGATTTTCCCACCTTGGCTGGACTTGATAGCTGCCGAAGCTCCTGGTAAAATCACACCTAGAACGGGGATGTCTAGTTTAGCCTTGATTTCTTCCCAGACGACCGCAGTCGCAGTATTACAAGCAATGACAATCATCTTGACATCCTTGGTCAAGAGAAAGTTGACCAACTGCCAAGTATATTCACGAATTTGCTCAGCAGGACGGGGACCATAGGGCGCCCGTGCCGAATCTCCAATATAGACGATTTCTTCATGGGGAAGCTGGCGCATGAGCTCACGAACAACGGTCAAGCCCCCGACACCCGAATCCAAAAAACCAATTGGTCGATTATCCATACAGTCTTCTTTCTAGTCTTTTTTCTGATTGATAGTTCATCATAATTACTCGTCCTGAACGAACTGACAGACAGCTTGATGGAATGTCAACTGCCTCTCTCTTAATCATAATCAAATATCAATAGAATGCAAGGAAAAAGTCTTATCCTTGAGAACTATTGAACATAGTGAGAAGTCTGGAACTTTCATCCCAGACTTTTCCTTATTTATTTTTTCTTTTTATTGTTAGCGAGGGCTGCTTTTTGTTGACGGATGATTTGGTGGTAAACTTGTTGCACCTTGGCTTCGCTTGGTTTTTGACCATTTGCGCTCAAGAGGGCACGAACAGCCTCAGCGTTCAAACGTGGGTTGTCCGCAAATTCTTTTTCGATTTGCTTACGAACCAAATACATACCTCCAAGAGCTCCTCCTAGAAAAGCTAGCACAATCAAGATAATTGCTAAAAGTAAATCCATTCTTTTTCTCCTGTTTCTTTTTGAGTCTTCTATTATTATACCACAAAGTGACTTTCCTGACTAGTTTGTTTTACGCTTTCAGGGATGGAGTTAAGCCAATTCTAAGCTAGTCTTACATTCAGAATGAACTATGAAATTACGAATAATCCCCTCTTTACTCTACTATTTTAAGAAAAAACAACAGCAAATATGTTTTTCACCGAAAATCTCTTGACAATTACTAGTTGACCGCTAGAATGAGAGGTAAATAGAAACAAAATAAGCGGACTTGTTTTACAAAATGTAAACGATTCCAAAAACAAAAGGAGATTTCTATGGACAAAAGATTTTGGGAGAAATCCTGTCGCTATAGCATCCGAAAACTGACGGTTGGGACTGCTTCTGTTTTGTTGGGAGCTGTTTTCCTATCTAGTCATACAGTCTCTGCTGATAGTATCGAGGTCAAACAAACTGAACAGACCTCAGTCGAAACTAGCACTAAACCTGATAGTGAACCCAGTATAGTTGAAGCTACTGAGGCTACAAAGCCACCTCTAGCTGAGAGTTCAGTTTCCGAAAGCAAGGCAACCGAGGAGACTAAGCCTACAAGTAGTCAAGCTAGTAAAGAAGCCATTGTAGAAGCTAAAGAAAATAAGGAGAATGAAAATACCGAGCTACCTGTGACAAAGCAAGAAAACTATCAACTCAACTATGATCAGCCAACAGCTCCCTCCTATGACGGATGGGAAAAGCAAGCTCTTCCTATCGGAAATGGAGAAATGGGAGCCAAGGTTTTCGGACTCATTGGGGAAGAGAGAATCCAGTACAACGAAAAGACCCTCTGGTCAGGAGGACCACAACCCGATAGCACCGACTATAACGGAGGAAACTACAAGGACCGCTACAAGGTCTTAGCAGAGATACGTAAAGCCCTCGAAGTTGGCGACCGCCAAAAAGCAAAACAGCTCGCTGAACAAAATCTAGTTGGACCAAACAACGCCCAGTATGGACGTTACCTAGCCTTTGGAGATATCTTTATGGTCTTTAATAACCAGAAGAAAGGACTAGATACTGTAACTGATTATCACCGTAATCTGGATATCACAGAAGCCACTACAACAACTTCTTACACCCAAGATGGGACGACCTTCAAACGCGAAACCTTCTCCAGCTATCCTGATGATGTCACTGTGACCCACCTGACCAAAAAAGGAAACAAGACACTTGACTTTACCCTTTGGAACAGCTTGACAGAAGACTTGCTTGCTAATGGCAACTACTCTTGGGAATATTCCAACTATAAGAACGGTCATGTCACTACAGATGCAAACGGAATCCTTCTAAAAGGAACTGTCAAAGATAACGGCCTCAAGTTTGCATCCTATCTAGGAATTAAAACGGACGGAAAGGTGACTGTTCAGGACGAAACTTTGACCGTTTCAGGCGCAAGTTATGCAACCCTCTATCTCAGTGCCAAGACTAACTTTGCTCAGAATCCAAAAACCAACTATCGAAAAGACATTGACCTCGAAAAAACAGTTAAAGGGATTGTCGAAGCAGCTAAGGCCAAAGACTACGAGACACTGAAAAAGGCCCATATCAAGGACTATCAAAGTCTCTTTAACCGCGTTAAACTAAACCTAGGTGGAAGCAAGACTGCTCAAACGACGAAAGAGGCCCTTCAAGGCTATAACCCAGAAAAAGGGCAAAAATTGGAAGAACTCTTCTTCCAATATGGCCGATATCTACTCATCAGTTCGTCTCGTGATCGGACAGATGCCCTTCCTGCCAACCTACAAGGAGTCTGGAATGCTGTAGACAATCCACCTTGGAACGCTGACTACCACCTCAATGTCAATTTGCAAATGAACTATTGGCCAGCCTATATGAGCAACCTTGCTGAAACTGCCAAGCCAATGATCAATTACATTGACGACATGCGTTACTATGGCCGTATCGCTGCCAAGGAATACGCTGGTATCGAATCCAAAGACGGACAAGAAAATGGTTGGCTGGTCCACACCCAGGCGACACCGTTTGGTTGGACTACTCCTGGTTGGAATTATTATTGGGGTTGGTCGCCAGCCGCTAATGCCTGGATGATGCAGAACGTCTATGACTACTATAAATTCACCAAGGATGAGACTTATCTCAAAGAAAAGATCTATCCTATGTTGAAGGAAACCGCTAAGTTCTGGAACTCCTTCTTGCACTATGACCAGGCCAGTGACCGTTGGGTGTCTTCTCCATCCTACTCGCCAGAACACGGTACCATCACCATCGGAAATACCTTTGACCAATCGCTAGTCTGGCAACTATTCCACGACTACATGGAAGTTGCCAACCATCTGAAAGTCGACCAAGACTTAGTCACAGAGGTCAAGGCTAAATTTGACAAACTCAAACCACTTCATATCAATAAAGAAGGACGTATCAAGGAATGGTACGAGGAGGACAGTCCACAATTCACCAATGAAGGGATTGAAAACAACCACCGTCACGTTTCCCATCTAGTTGGTCTCTTCCCAGGTACGCTCTTTAGCAAGGACCAAGCTGAATACCTAGAAGCTGCGCGTGCTACCTTGAACCACCGTGGAGATGGTGGTACTGGTTGGTCTAAGGCCAATAAAATCAACCTCTGGGCTCGTCTGCTGGACGGTAACCGTGCCCATCGCTTACTCGCTGAACAGCTCAAGTACTCAACTCTAGAAAACCTTTGGGATACGCACGCGCCTTTCCAAATCGACGGCAACTTTGGAGCAACCAGTGGGATAGCAGAAATGCTCCTTCAATCACACACTGGCTATATTGCACCATTGCCAGCCCTTCCAGATGCTTGGAAAGACGGTCAAGTTTCTGGCTTGATTGCCCGTGGGAACTTTGAAGTCAGCATGAAGTGGAAAGATAAGAACTTGCAAAGCTTGTCCTTCCTTTCAAATGTCGGTGGAGACCTGGTTGTAGATTATCCAAATATCGAAGCCAGTCAGATCAAGGTCAATGGCAAACCAGTCAAGGCAACTATCCTCAAAGATGGCCGCATCCAACTAGCAACACAAAAAGGTGACGTCATTACCTTTGAACACTTCCCTGGTCGTGTAACCAGTCTGACAGCAGTTCGACAAAATGGTGTCACTGCCGAACTTACCTTCAACCAAGTAGAAGGCGCTACCCACTATGTCATCCAAAGACAAGTGAAAGACGAGTCTGGCCAAGCCTCTGCAACCAGAGAATTTGTAACCAATCAAACCCACTTTATCGACCGATCACTAGATCCTCAACTCGCATACACCTATACGGTCAAAGCTATGCTGGGCGAAGTTTCTACACAAGTCTCTGAACAAGCAACTGTAGAAACCCCTAGTGAATTGATGGATGATCGAGACGGCCGTATCCAGTACGGAGCTGCCTTTGGAAACTGGGCAGACTCAGAATTATTCGGAGGAACAGAGAAGTTTGCTGATCTTTCACGAGGAAACTACACTGACAAAGATTTAACTGCTACCATCCCTTTCACTGGAGTTGGTATCGAAATCTATGGACTAAAATCGTCTGAACTCGGTATTGCCACTGTTAAAATAGATGGTAAAGAAGTTGGCGAACTTGATTTCCATACTGCTGGGGCAACTGAAAAAGGTAGCCTCATCGGTCGCTTTACAGGATTGTCAGACGGACCTCATACATTGACTCTTAGTGTTAAACGTGAACACAAAGGACGTGGTAGTGAGCGCTCGAAAATTTCATTAGATTATTTCAAAATCCTAGCAGGAACAGGTAACACGATTGAAAAAATGGATGATCGTGATTCACGCATCCAGTATGGTTCCCAGTTTAAGGACTGGTCTGACCCTGAACTCTACGGAGGTACCGAAAAATACGCTGACATCAACAACAGCGACTCTAGTGCAGCTTCAGAAGCTCAGGCAACTATTTCCTTTACAGGGACGGGCATTCGAATTTATGGCTTGAAGAGCCTGGCTCTTGGACGAGCACGTGTTACACTAGATGGCAAAGAAATGCCAAGTCTAGACTTCTACACTTCAGGTGCAACCGAAAAGAGAGCTTTTATTGGCGAATTTACAAACCTTACTGACGGTCCGCACACCCTGACATTACAAGTTGACCCAGATTCGCCAGAAGGTCGCAAGAAAATCTCTCTGGACTCTTTTGACATCATCAAAGCCCCAGCTGTTGGTTTAGATAGCCCTAGCATCGCGCCTCTTAAGGAAAATGACAAAACCATTTCCTTAAGCCTACCAGCTGGAGATTGGGAAGCCATCGCAGTGACCTTCCCAGGTGTCAAAGATCCTCTAGTCTTGCGTAAGGTGGATGAAACACATCTGGTTACAAGTGGGGATCAGACCGTGCTATCAGTCCAAGACAATCAAGTTCAAATCCCAATCCCTGAGGCTACTGATCGACAAACTGGAAATGCCATCGAAGCTTATGCCATTCAAGGAAATACCACCAGCAGCCCTGTCGTAGCTATCTTTACTAAAAAGGATGAGAAAAAGGTTGACGAGAAGCAGCCAACTACAAGCAAGGGAGAGGAACCAGCTCCTACTGTTGAAAAACCTGAGTACACTGAGCCTATCGGAACCGCAGGGCAAGAAGAGCCACCTACTGTTGAAATTCCAGAATATACCAAACCTATCGGTACTGCAGGAGAACAAGAAGCTCCTATAGTAGAAATTCCGAAATACACCGATCCTATTGGAACCGCAGGTCAAGAAGAGCCGCCTACAGTTGAAAAACCTGAATACACCGATCCTATCGGAACTACTGGTCAAGAAGAAGCTCCTACTGTAGAAAAACCTGAGTACACTGGCCCTATCGAAACTAGTGGAGATCAGGCTGCTCCAACCCTCACCCGACCTGAGTATCAGTTGCGCACCTTGAAAGATAAAAAGACAGGGGTCGAAATCATCGGTGGGGCTACCGACTTAGAAGGAATCTCTCACATCTCTAACCGACGCGTCCTAGCTCAAGAACTCTTTGGCAAGACCTATGATGCTTACGACCTACAGCTTAAAAATCCAACCGACCATAGCTTGCAGCCAAAAGGCTCTGTCTTGGTTCGCTTACCCATTTCAGCAAGTGTAGAAAATGTCTACTATCTCACTCCAACCAAGGAGTTGCAAGCCCTTGATTTCACCGTTCGAGAAGGAATGGCAGAATTCATCACTAGTCATTTCAGTACTTATGCTGTCGTCTATCAAGCTGCTGGAACAACCCCTAGTGCAGAGGAAAAACCAAGTGCTTCAGATGCAGAAACCTTAGCAAATGAGGCTGAACAACTTTCAGCTAGTCCTAGCCTTGCTAAAGCTGGAAATCATTCTCCTAAAGAACAACTTCCAGCAACAGGAGAAACGTCCAATCCACTCCTCTTCTTAGCAGGCCTTAGCCTAGCCCTCACAGCCACTTTTATGTTAAAAGGAAGAACGGATGAATCCAACTAACTTTTAACATAAGAAAAACAGGATGAAGAACAACTTCATCCTGTTTTATTTTGTAATCAGAAATTATTTTTACAGTAGGTATAAAAAGACTAAGGTCAAGAGACTTGCTAGAAGCCCAACTCCCCAAAAGAAGAAGTCAACCTTCCACTCGCTCCAAGGATTGCCCTTGCCTGAGAATCCTCCAAGCTCAAAATGGTGATGCACAGGTGTCATACGGAAGATACGCTTCCCACCACTAAGTTTGAAGTAGGTAACCTGCATCATAACAGAGCTTGTCTCAAAGACATAGATAATCCCAATCAGCAAAAGGGTCCATTCTTGGTGGAGGGCCATAGAGATTGCTGCCAACATCCCACCTAGAGCCAAACTTCCCACATCTCCCATGAAGACCTTGGCAGGCTTGTGGTTAAAGACGAAGAAACCTAGCAAACCACCAATCATGGCAAGAATCACAAGAAGGATATCCAGTTGATTTTGCATATAAGCAATCACACCGTAGGCCGATAAGCTAATCACTACGGAAATACTTGCTAAGCCGTCGATCCCGTCCGTCAGATTCACCGCATTTGAAAAGCCAACTAGCCAGAAAAGGGCAAAGAAAATATAGAAAATACCTAGATGGATCTGGTAGCCAAAAACTGAAAGCATATCGCCACCACGCTCATAAAAAAGGTAGAAGATCACTCCTCCAAGGAGCTGGAGAGCAAGCTTTTGCTTAGGATTCAAGCCTTCGTTGATCTTACGAAAGACCTTAAGGAAATCATCCAAAAAACCTACCAAACCATACAAAACCAAGATAAACAAAATCATGCCTACATTGTTGGTCAATTGTTGGGTAAAGAGAGCAACAAGAAAGCTCACAACTACTGCAACGATAAGGAAGACAAGACCTCCCATGGTTGGAGTCCCAGCTTTAGCTTGGTGTTGTTTGACATCCTCGTGCATCTGCTGACCCGTAATCTGTGCTTTTCGATAAAATCGGATAAAGGCTGGAATGCCAATCAAGGTCAATAGAAAGGCCAGAATTCCAGCACTAATGGAACTACTCATCTTAATCTCCTAAAGTTACTTTCATTTTTTTAAGGTCTTTGAGGGCAGTATTGGCTCGGACACTTTGTTTCTTGACTGTCTTACCGCTACCTTCCCACTCGACTTCTATATTGAGCCATTTGGCCAATGTTTGCACATTTTCATCTGTCCAGCCATACATATCAGGCATTTCTTCGACCTTATCAGAAAGGATCAAGATCTGCTGATTGGCTTCCAAATTATCTCCTTCAGAAACCGAGAGATCCTTAATCTTGGTTCCTGTTCCGATAACGATTGGTTGAACAAGGTTACGTCGTAATTCCTCTGCTAAATCACCCGGCGTGTAATCCTTAGTTGCAGGCATTGCATAACTTGTAGTCTTACTATACTGCTCTAAATTCTTAGCAGTCGACTGAAGATTAAGCGATTCTTTCATGGCAGAAGCTCGCTCAAGGATCGGATTGGCAAACTCCCCAAGCTGAATACCTGAATAATGCTCTGGCTGCTGCACCGTCACATAGAGGATAAAGTCAGGATTTTCTGCAGGATGCATCGACACAACAGAGAAGATATAGTTGGTTTTACCTGTCAGGTAACCCCCATTTTTCTCATCTGCAATCTGCGCCGTCCCTGATTTTAGAGCAACATTCTGACCTGGAATATTCACAATTGCCTTGCCTGTACTATGATTGTACATAGTTCCATAAACAGGGTCCGTACCTACCATGACCATGTGGTCTCGCGTTGACGATGCCGCCGCTTTTGATACAGGATTTCCGACGATTTCCTTTTGAGACTTACGGACAGACTGATCATTTGGGTCATAGAGCGCGCTGATAAATTTCGGCTGCAACATAACCCCATCATTGGCGATGGCTGTAAAGGCACGAAGCATCTGGATCTGGGTGACAGATATCCCTTGTCCAAATGAACTCATGGCAATATTGACAATATTATCAGCAGGTAATTGACCTGTGTACTCGTCGGTCAAACCAAAACGGGTCGGTACCCCAAACTTAAAGCGGTTAAGGTAGTCCAGCCAGGTTGCATCCCCCATCTTTTGCTCGAGCAAGGTCATCCCAATATTACTTGAGTGGGCAAAACCTTGAGAGAAGGTCATGGTGCCACCACTAGTCAACCCTTCATTGACGTCCCAGTCTCGAATGGTCGCATCAGCTATTTTCAATTCACTACTGTTAAAGTATTCACCACCAGGGAAGGTGTTGTTATCAATGGCTGAAGCCAACATCATCACTTTCATGGTTGATCCTGGCTCGTAGTTACTTTGATAGAGGATATCACGCCAGACAAAGTCTTTCGTAATACCATCCTTGGTATCGGCATTGAAGGTCGGCCGTTGGGTTGTAGCCAGGATTTCCCCTGTCTTAGCGCTGACCAAGGTAGCCGTCATATACTTGCCTTTTACCTTTTCCTGGAAAGCATCCATCTGAGTTTCCATAAAGGATTGCAAAGGACTAGAAAGGGTTGTGTAAACATCCTTTCCGTCTACCGTTTGTTGGGAAGCCTGCTCAGTTCCTGGAACAATATTTCCCAGACGATCCTTCTCATAGGTGATAATCCCATCTGTACCTGCAAGAATGCTATTTAAGGAGCTTTCCATACCTGACGTCCCTATCAAACGTTTGGTTCCATCCTCATTTTCATGAAGTTGCGCTAAACCGATAAAGGAAGAAGCAAACTGTCCATTGGGATAACTGCGATTAGGACTGGTTGTAAAGTCAACCCCCTCAACGCCAGCTGTTTTAAGGTCATTTTTAATAGCCATCATATTGGCATAGGTGATCCCATTTCCCTTGGTACCAAAAGACACCTGTTTTAGATCTGGCTGAGAAAGTTGTTCTTTGACATAAGACTCCTCCATATCGAGGTATTTATGGAAAATTTCAGCTACCTTATTAAATTGAGAATCTTCTACATAGAGGATTTTACCTGTTGCTGACTTGTAGTTCTTGTCAATAACGGCATATATATTATAAGAAGTCGCATCCTCTGCAATAGGTGTTCCATTTCGATCATAAATGGTTCCCCGTTTGGCTGGGATGGTCTTGGTTGTTTGGTGAACTTTTTTGGCCTCTTGGACCAAGTCCTTGCCAAATTTTTTACCCGTTCCGATAATAACCGCAAAGTTCACCAAAAAGACAGCGAAGAGTACGACAGCCAGTAAACTCAGGCTTTTTCCTACTCTTCGGCGGTTTTCTTCTGGAGATTTGCGATTACGAACGGCATAACGGATGATTTTTTCTTTCCACTGTTTCATATCTTACTCCGCCGCTCGGATATTTTCATTATTCAGCTGCAAATCCTTAGAGTTTGCAATTTCTTTCAAACGTTCTGAACGAATCAATTCATTGACCTCTTGCTTGGCATCGTCGAGCTCTGTTTTCTTTTCTTCGATTTGAGCATTGACCTTGGTCAATTCATTCTGAACTTGTAATAGCTTGGTCTGCATAAACACAACGCTAATTGCCAGGATAATCATTGTTGCAGCAATCGAAACATAGAAGGCCTTTTCCACACGTGAAAAACCTTTAAACTTCGTTTGCAATAACTGGCTTGTTTTTTCGATTCTTTCTGCCATGTTTTTCCTCTTACTTGTGAATTTTTCTGGCCACGCGCAACTTGGCTGAATGCGAACGGTTGTTGGCCTCTAGCTCTTCGGCACTTGGCAAGATTGGCTTACGGGATACCAATTCCATCTTAGGCTTAAGATCATCTGGAATGAAGGGCAAGCCTTTGGGAACTTCCACTGTTGAAGCTTCTTTGAATAATTGCTTGGTCAAACGATCTTCCAACGAATGGAAGGTAATGACCGAGATTCTCCCATCCAAAGCCAGCATGTCCATGGCCTGCTGGATAGATTCATCTGCAGCGCCCAGCTCATCATTAACTTCGATTCGGATAGCCTGGAAAATCTGCTTGGCAGGGTGCCCCTTTTTCTTGAGTTCCTTGGCAGGCTTGGCTGACTTGATAATCTCTGCCAACTCAGTTGTTGTCTCAATTGGTTTCACCTCACGCGCTTGCTCAATCTTACGGGCAATCTGTTTAGAGAATTTATCCTCACCATACTTGAAAAAGATCCGAACCAAGTCATGATAGTCATAATGATTGACCACTTCATAGGCTGTCAGACTAGCTTCCTGATTCATCCGCATGTCCAGTGGCGCATCTTTTTTATAAGAAAAGCCACGCTCACGCTGATCCAGCTGAGGACTGGACACTCCCAAGTCATAACAAATTCCATCAATTTCCTGGACACCAGCCTCCTGCAAACGTGCCTGCAAATGACGGAAGTTTTCCTTGATAAAGGTTACCATCCCCTTTTCGATATAGGGTGCCAACCGTTTTTGCGCATTGTCAATGGCATTCTGGTCCTGGTCAAAGGCATAGAGATGGCCTTTTTCACTTAATTTACTTAATAAATATTCGCTATGGCCCGCTCCGCCCAAAGTCGCATCAACGTAGATACCGTCAGGTTTTACGTCAAGCATATCAATCGTTTCATGAAGCAAGACCGTTACATGATGAAATTCTTTTGTCATATCCCATCTATTTTACCACAAATCTGACCAGCTTGCACTTGTCAGACAAGGCTAAGTCTCTTCGAAAAAAATTCTCCAAAAAATGTCATATATACTTGACATATCATCTCCAAAAGAATATAATATAGTCAAATATATGCGACATATCAAAAAGGAGACCCTATGAATCGTGTCAAAGAATTCCGCAAGGAATTGGGCATTTCCCAGCTCGAGCTCGCCAAAGATATCGGTGTCTCGAGACAGACCATCAACATGATTGAAAATGACAAGTACAATCCAACTCTGGAACTCTGTCTCAATCTCGCCCGTAGCCTCCAAACTGACCTCAATAGTCTCTTTTGGGAGGATAATTTTTAAAAAAGGAGCCAACTCATGAAAAAAGAAACCTTCACTGAAAAACTCATCAAACGCACTTACGGTATTTCTGATCCACTTGACGAATACAAACGACGCGAGGCTGATCGTATCGGCAATCAAGTCTTTATCTTCCTCTTTTATCTGATGATTTTTGGCAATCTTATTCCACTCGTTCTGGCCTATAAGTATCCTCAACTAGTGGCTCTAGTCTATCCTCCTCTGATTTTAGTAATCGCCCTCATCGTTGCTGGATATCTCACCTACCAAATGCAAAAAACAGGGATTACAACTATTGAACCAGATATGCTGAGTGAGAAAGAAAGTAAGCAACTACACTACCCAGGTCTTAAAGCGGGTGTGTTCTTTGGCCTATGGATGTTTTTTATAACTCCTCTTCTCCATATACTTATAGGTGAAGGTCAGGACTATTTTCATTCTCTTCTCACTATAAGAAATGCTTTAACGAGTATTCTCGGTTCTATCTTCTTCGGAGTGAGCATACAGTTTCTCATCTCCCGTCGCATTCGAAAAGCAAAGAAAGACCAAGAAGACGACTAGGAGGTATCTTATGAAATCACTAGCGAGACTGCTGATCAGTCATGTTTTTATCAGTATCTTTATTACCCTTTTCCTACTTTCTGGACATATTGAGCATCCTTTCTTGATTATCTTTCTTTTATTCCTTCCTGTATTGAACAAAGGACAGAGATTCCAGAAAATCCAATCAAAAAAAATACGTCTTCTAAACGCATCTCTCTGTTTTATCCTCGTATGCTTACCACAACTCTTAACGAATTCTATGGATTGGAGACATCTCGTATGTCTAACCATTTGCATCATTTTTAGTTTAATCTACTGCTATACTCTCTATCAACTCTTTAGAGAAGCCAATACAAAATAATGTTTTAAGAGGTCACTTCTATGAAAAAAGAAGACTTAACAACTCGCTTACTTCGAAATCTCTTTCATATACAAGGGCCTTTTGACGAATGCCGTCAAGAGGTTATCTACAAGGCTTGCGCTCGAGCCTTGATTCAAATCGTTTACTCCTCCCTCCTACTCTTCTTGTTTTATATTCTATTTGGACGCTTCATAGAATTGGTTCGAGATGTTATGCCCTATCTCTATTTTGGTCTTATCTTCATCCTCTCATCTAGGGTGAGACTAGCAGTTCGAGACTTACATTTGGACAAGGACGACCAGTCCGAGATTCATCACAAAAGCTACAGCAAAAGCCAAATCAAAGTTCGTAGTTGGGGTGTATTCATCAGTATTCCAATTGGCTTGTTTGTCTTATCAGCCTTTCACAAACTCTTTGTTCAGCATCTTCCCCTCGATATCTTTTGGGACAATCTCTCCCAGTTCGATAAAATACTCCCTTTACTAGTCTTGGGTTTGGGAATTGGTGCCATCTTTGGAACCATGACCTACGCCTTTTTATCAGAACACGAGATGAAACACTCTGAATCAGTAATGCATAAGGAGAATATAGAAAAATGACAAGTGTATATGATTTTTCCGTTTTGAACCAAAACAACCAAGTAACTCCCTTGGATGTCTATCGTGGCAACGTTCTCTTGATTGTCAACACTGCCACTGGATGCGGTTTAACACCCCAGTACCAAGGGCTCCAAGAGCTCTATGAACGCTATCACGATCATGGCTTTGAAATCTTAGATTTCCCTTGCAATCAGTTTATGGGGCAAGCACCCGGCAGCGCAGAGGAAATCAATAGCTTCTGTAGCCTATACTACCAGACAACTTTCCCTCGCTTTGCCAAGGTCAAGGTCAACGGCAAGGAAGCAGATCCTCTTTATGTTTGGCTAAAAGATCAGAAATCTGGTCCGCTAGGAAAACGAATCGAATGGAATTTTGCTAAGTTTCTCATTGACCGAGATGGGCAAGTCCTTGAGCGCTTCTCTTCCAAAACAGACCCCAAAACCATCCAAGAGTTTCTCCAAAAAATACTCTAATTTCTTTTTAAAACGTATCCTTTCATTTAGTTTGAGCCTTGAAAGGATGCGTTTTTTCTTTAAAAAGTAACTTATTTTCTTTAATTTATATTTATTTTTTTCTTTTTTGCTATTGCAATTCTTTTATTAATTTAGTATATTTGTTATATTAAAAGTTTCCAGTCATTTTAAGGGAGAAATGACCTTTTAAATTTTTTTATCTTAAAATGAAAGCGCTTTATGCGCAGGAGGTAAGGTGGCTTACAAATTATCAGAGAGTTTTTATCTTTAAATCAAGTTGTAACCAAGTCAGACTTGGGCTCGGGCAGTAGCTGACTGCCTTTCTAAAAACTAGGAGTATATTATGAATCGATACCTTTTTGAAAAAGGGCAAACGTTTAGTATTCGAAAGTTGACTGTAGGTGTGGCCTCTGTCATCGTGGGACTGGCATTTTTTGCTTCTGGATCCGTGCGTGCAGACGAAACGTCTCCTGCCACGACATCCAATTTAGATCAGCAAATTGAACATGTCGCAGATGTAGAAGAAGGCAAGACCGAACCAGTCAAAGAAGAAGGTCGTGTAGAAGCTGAAAAACAAGAAACACCTGCTACCGATACCAACAGTGCTGACTTGCTCCCTGAAGACATTCAGGACCGTGCCTATCCAGACACACCTGTCAAAGAACTCGACACAAAAACTATCGTTGACCAGAAAGCTAGTCCAAAAGTAGAAACTAAGAGCATTCTAAAGGACAAGGAAGAAGCTCCAAAAGAAGCTGAGAACGGAAACCGTGCCATCATTAACGGCGGTTTAGACCTCAAACACATCAACTACGAGGGACAACCCGCAACTGCTGCCACTATGGTCTACAGCATTTATAACGGTGGAGCTCAACGATACATCGTTTCTGGGTCTGGTATTTTTGTTGCGCCTAACGTTTTCTTGACAGTTGCTCATAACTTTTTAGATAAAGAAGGTCATATTCGTGGCGGAGATTCTGCGCGCTTCTATTACAATCTAGGATCCAACGCTCCCGTTAAGAATTCTCAGCCAAATTCAGGAAATACCACGCTCTTTCAAGAGAAAGATATCCACTTCTGGAACAAAGAAGAGTTTAGCAAGGGATATCAGAATGACTTGGCAGCGGTTGTGGCACCTGTCCCTATACAAATTGCAAGCCCAAATAAAGCAGCAACTTTTGTGCCACTCGCTGAGCATAAGACATACAAAGCAGGGGATCCTGTCAGCACGATTGGCTATCCAACTGACTCTAGTTCAAAAGAGCTCAAGCAACCTATCGTAGCTGGCCAACTCTATAAAGCTGACGGCAAGGTAAAATCCGTTGATCCTTATGATGACAAAGGAGCTACTGGCATCACTTATCAAACAACTTCTGTATCTGGTTTGTCTGGTGGTGGAATTATCAATGGTGATGGAAAAGTCATCGGTGTCCACCAACACGGAACTGTTGACAACGGTGTCCCTGAGAAAGACCGCTTTGGTGGTGGACTTGTCCTCTCTCCTGAACAACTCAAATGGGTTAAAGATATCATTGACAAATATGGTGTCAAGGGCTGGTATCAAGGTGATAATGGCAAACGTTATTACTTTACACCCGAAGGTGAAATGCTTAGAAATAAGACAGCTGTCATCGGAGAAAATCAGTACTCCTTTGATGAGAGCGGTGTCGCTACTCTAGTCAAGGGAATTGATTACGGACGTGTCGTTATCCAGCACGTGGACGAAGCAGGCAATACAGTCAAAGAAAACGATACTTTCTTAGACAAAACAGAAGTGGGAACTGGCTTTGACTATGATTTCAAGAAAGCAATCACTCCAACCGAATTCTACAAGCAAAATCTAGAAAAATACCAGATTGTTTCCATCGATGGGGTCGAGATTCAGAAGCAACTAAAAGACGAGTGGAACCACAATGTCGTTAGCAAAACAGCTCCTGGAACCCGTGTCATCAAGGTGGTTTATAAAGTCAACAAAGGCTCCTTCAAAGTTTACTACCGTCAAAAAGGAACCACTACTGAACTAGCGGAAGCGACAGTTGATAACAATGAAGGTCAAGAGTATGACGTTTCCTTTGTCAACACCTTCCATGCAAAAGACATCGCTGGCTACCGTCCAGTCAAGACTAGCCTGGAAGCAGCCATCCAGCATAAAGGTGTGAATGAGGTCGTCTTTGAATACGAGCCAATCGCTGATACATCCAATCCAACGACACCGACTCAACCAGTGGCTCATCCAGAAGATAAAGAAACCGAAATTGGCAATCATGGACCTCTTCCAAGCAAGGCCCAACTCGATTACCACAAGGAAGAATTGGCAGCCTTCATCCACTACGGAATGAACACTTACACCAATTCTGAATGGGGAAATGGAAAAGAAGACCCTCGATACTTCAATCCAACCAACTTGGATACAGACCAATGGATTCGCACCCTGAAGGAAACTGGCTTCAAACGAACCATTATGGTTGTTAAACACCACGACGGATTCGTTGCTTATCCATCTAAGTACACCAACCATACCGTAGCTGCCAGCCCATGGAAAGATGGAAAGGGTGACCTTCTCGAAGAAGTTTCCAAGTCTGCTAGCAAGTACGACATGAATATGGGTGTTTACTTGTCACCATGGGATGCCAACCATCCAAAATACCATGTCGCAACCGAAAAGGAATACAACCAATACTATCTCAACCAACTGAAAGAAATCCTTGGAAATCCGAAATACGGAAATAAAGGCAAATTCATCGAAGTTTGGATGGACGGTGCGCGTGGTAGCGGTGCCCAAAAAGTAACCTATACCTTTGATGAATGGTTCAAATACATCAAAGAAGCTGAAGGGGATATCGCCATCTTCTCTGCTCAACCGACAAGTGTTCGCTGGATCGGAAATGAACGAGGGATCGCAGGTGACCCTGTCTGGCATAAAGTCAAACGGGCCAACATCACAGACGATGTGAAAAATGAATACCTCAACCACGGTGACCCAGATGGTGATATGTACTCTGTAGGGGAAGCTGACGTTTCGATTCGTTCGGGCTGGTTCTATCATGACAACCAACAGCCGAAATCACTCAAAGAGCTGATGGATATCTACTTCAAGTCTGTTGGTCGTGGAACCCCACTCCTTCTCAACATTCCACCAAATAAAGAAGGAAAATTTGCAGATGCGGATGTGACTCGCTTGAAGGAGTTCAAGGCAACTCTAGACCAAATGTATGCGACTGACTTTGCCAAAGGTGCCACTGTAACAGCAAGTTCTACTCGTCAGAACCACCTCTACAAGGAAAGTCACCTGACAGACGGTAAAGATGATACTAGCTGGGCGCTCTCAAATAATGCCACAACTGGTAGCTTTACAGTCGATTTAGGGCAAAAGAGACGCTTTGACGTCGTTGAACTCAAGGAAGACATCGCCAAAGGTCAACGTATTTCTGGTTTCAAGATTGAAGTTGAAATCAACGGTCGCTGGGTGACTTACGGGGAAGGTTCAACTGTTGGTTACCGTCGCTTGGTTCAAGGCAAGCCTGTAGAGGCACAAAAAATCCGCGTAACCATCACTGGTGCTCAAGCAACTCCAATCTTGACCAACTTCTCAGTCTACAAGACACCAAGTAGCATTGAAAAGACAGATGGCTACCCTCTTGGACTTGAATACCACTCAAACACAACAGCGGATACAGCTGGAACAACTTGGTACAATGAATCTGAAGGTGTTCGTGGCACTTCTATGTGGACCAATCAAAAAGATGCCAAAGTAAGCTATACCTTCACAGGAACCAAGGCCTATGTCGTCTCTACAGTCGACCCAGGTCATGGAGAAATGTCAGTCTACGTTGATGGCCAAAAAGTTGCGGATGTGCAAACTAAGAACGCTAGCCGTAAACGTAGCCAAAAAGTATATGAAACAGACGATTTAGCACCTGGTCAACACACTATTACCCTTGTAAACAAAACAGGCGAACCGATTGCTACAGAAGGGATCTACACCCTAAACAATGATAGCAAAGGGATGTTTGAACTTGAGTCTACTAACTACGAAGTCGAAAAAGGAAAACCAGTCACTGTTAAAATTAAACGTGTTGGTGGAAGCAAGGGGGTTGCTACTGTTCGCTTCATCACAGAACCTGGAACTGGGGTTCACGGTAAAGTTTACCAAGATACAACTCAAGATGTGACCTTTAAAGATGGAGAAACAGAAAAGACTGTGACCATCCCAACGATTGACTTTACAGAACAAGCCGACTCTGTCTTTGACTTCAAAGCCAAGCTCACTTCTGTCACTGATGGTGCCTTGCTCGGTTTTGCTACCGATGCAACCATCCAAGTGATGAAAGCTGAATTGCTGATCAAGGATCAAACAAGTTATGATGACCAAGCTAGTCAGTTGGATTACAGTCCTGGCTGGCACCATGAAACCAATTCGGCAGACAAGTACCAAAAAACGGAGTCTTGGGCTTCCTTTGGTCGCTTAACTGATGAACAAAAGAAAAAGACAACTGTCACAGCCTACTTTTACGGTACTGGACTTGATATCAAGGGCTATGTTGATCCAAATCATGGTATCTACAAAGTCTTCCTAGATGGCAAAGAAGTTCCTTATCAAGATGGCATGGGAAATGCGTCGACTATTGATGGCAAGAAATACTTTAGCGGTCATGCTGCCCAACGCCAAGGCAATCAAACTCTGGTTAGCCTAAAAGGTCTTGAAGAGAACTTGCACGCAGTCACCCTTCAACTAGATCCTGATCGAAACGATTTGTCTCGAAACATCGGTATTCAGGTGGATCAATTCATCACTCGTGGTGAAGGAAGCGAACTCTACAGCAAAGAAGAGCTTCTCCAATCCATCACTAAATGGAAGGACGATTTGGCTAACTTTGACCCAACAGGATTGAAAAATATACCTGCTGCACGCCAAGCTTTCCAAGCAAATCTAGACAAATTGAGAAACCAACTCAGCGCTGGAACTGTAGATGCTCAGGATGTTATGTTGACAGTAAGTACTTTGCAAGATATCCTAAGCAAGGACGAAAACTACCAAAAACCTGGCGAAGAACCTAGTCCAGAACAGCCTGCTGAACCGAAACAGCCGGAAATCGAATACAATAAGGCCATGGCTAGCTTGACAGAAGCCATCGAGAAAAAAGTCGGTGAGCTTGGTTCTAACAATGACGCTAAGAAGAAATTAATTGAACTTGCAAACCAAGCAATTACTGCAATTCAAGAAGCCAAGACTCAAGAAGAAGTTAATAAAGCGCTAGAATCCGCTCTTGAACAAATTAGCAAGCTTGAAGCAGCTAAGCCTGAGAGACCAGCTGAGCCTAAGAAACCGGCTGAACCGGAAAAACCGGCTGAACCTGAGAAACCAGCTGAACCGGAGAAGCCAGCTGAACCTGAGAAACCAGCTGAGCCTGAAAAACCAGCGCAACCTGAAAAGCCAGCTGAACCTGAGAAACCAGCTCAACCGGAAAAACCGGCTGAACCGAAAAAACCGGCTGAACCTGAGAAACCAGCCGAGCCTGAGAAACCAGTTCAACCAGAAAAACCGGCTGAACCGGAGAAACCAGCCGAGCCTGAGAAACCAGTTCAACCGGAAAAACCAGCTCAACCGGAAAAACCAGCTCAACCGGAAAAACCAGCTGAGCCTGAAAAACCGACTGAGCCTGAAAAACCAGCTCAACCGGAAAAACCAGCTGAACCGGAAAAACCAGCTGAACCGGAAAAACCAGCTGAGCCTGAAAAACCAGCTGAACCGGAGAAACCAGCTGAGCCTGAGAAACCAGCTGAGCCTGAGAAACCAGCTCAACCGGAAAAACCAGCCGAGCCTGAGAAACCAGTTCAACCGGAAAAACCAGCTCAACCGGAAAAACCAGCTCAACCGGAGAAACCAGCTGAGCCTGAAAAACCAGCTGAGCCTGAAAAACCAGCTCAACCGGAAAAACCAGCTCAACCGGAGAAACCAGCTGAGCCTGAGAAACCAGCTGAACCTGAGAAACCAGCTCAACCGGAAAAACCGATTACTTCTTCATCTCCTGAAGAAGGAGTTAAGAACCTTGTCTTTACACTTCCAAGTTTGGAAATTGTCAATAAGGTCGTACCGTTCAAGACTATCCATCGCGAAAATACCCTACTAGATAAAGGAAAAGAGCAAATCCTATCAGAAGGTAAAAACGGTCTGCTAGTCGAGTATGTTGAAGTGGACGGTGACAAGCGCAAAGTTCTCCAAACAGAATCGACTCCGGCTCAAGATCGAGTGATTGAGGTAGGTAGTAAACAAAGCTCAGTTGGAACAGAGGCACCACCAGTTGTGACTCTTCCTGAGTACGTTCTCCCAAGAGAGACTGAAAAACCTGCTCCAGTCGTAACAGACAATTTACCAGCAAAAGATGAAAAAGCTCCTGTTACAGCTACAATCAAAGAAGACAAGGAAAGACAACTCCCAGCGACTGGAGAACAAGAAGCGAATGCCTTCCTCTTCTTGGCAGCTATTACTTCTATCTTGTCTCTCCTCATCTTCCAAAAGAATTTCAAAGACTAATAACAATCTTTGATTGATTCTTTCCCATTATTTCAGTTCCCCCGTAGAGAAGACCATTTGGTCTTCTCTTTTTCTATCTCTAGAAAATAAAAAACATCCATAAATTTATATGGATATTCTGGTATACATCTATAAATAAGATAATCATTGAGGATAAGTGTTTTCAAATTCAACTACGATTTCAAGGAAATTGTCAGCAAAAACTATAAAGCTTTTTTCTTATATGACTATCTCTTGCGATGGAAGTCGCTCTTCTGCTCGTATCTTCAAAGCTAGTTGAGTTCAAGGGATAGTCCATCTGCAGTTTGTTTTCATGCATCTCTTTTCTAATCATCAATCTCCTCCTCCGACAGTTGAATTTCTAAAACATCTGCAACCTCTATCAGCCTATATTCCTCGTTTGTTCTAATAGATAAGGTTTTAGAGGACAACTCTTTCACTTCACCAATGATAGTGGTTTTCTGTTTCTTTTCCTTGACAACAAAACATCCCTTCAGTTGCCCAACATAAAGCTGAGAAAGCAAGGGTAGCTTCTCAACTGAATTCAAATTCGTCGAAAAATCAACACGATTTTTTTCTTCACCAAGCGAGCTGGTATGCTCTGAGAGGAAAAAGCCCATCCACTTCTGCATCCCTGGATCTTGATAGTCTCGCGCAGATTGAAAAGGTAAGTAAGAACGATCAATCATTGTATAATCCATCTAATCCTCCAGCAGAATGCCCACCAATCAGCTTGCTTCTGGCAAGACTCCTAGAGGCTTCTTCCAGTGCATTGGCCTTTAGGAGAGAAGTGAAACCAAATTGTTCCCGAATGGAGTCAATAGCCGTCTGGAGCCTTTCTTCTTTTTCTAACTTGTCAACATCATCAAAGAGGGAGATCAAACCAAAGGACTCGTCCACAAATCCTGAATAGTTGACTCCAACACTTCTGACCGCCCCAGAAGTGTATTTGTTATGAAATAACTTCAAAACATAATCCGTTAAGATAGCTGTATTATTGGTAGGTTCGACCTTCATTTGTGTGTGAATAGACGGCCTAACCTCCTGTTTAGAGAAACCAACATAGATAGAGACAAGGGTTGTTTTCTTTCCCGCCCTTCTCAATCTAATAGCCACCTGCTCTGCCATTTCTCGGAGAATAATTTCGATATCCCGTAACTTCACGTAGTCTCTCGGCAAGATTTGAGAATTTCCCAACCCCTGGAACTTGGCTTTATAGGGCCTATGAACATTACTTTCATCAATCCCGTTAGCATGAAACCACAAACGCAGGCCAGCCTGACCCAGAGCTTTCTTTAGCTGGTCTGGATTGCTGGTTGCCAATTCCTTGATGGAAAAAATCCCCAGAGCATGTAAGCGTTTCTCCATCCGCCTGCCAATCCCCCAAAAGTCCGTCATCTTGGGAATGGCCCAGACCTTCTCTTCCACATCCTGATAAGACCAATTGGCCCTCATAGTCGGGGTGTGTTTGGCCTCATTATCCAGTGCCAACTTGGCCAGTAAGGGATTGGCATTGGACATACCTACCGTAGAGTAGATCCCTGTCTGCCTCCAAATATCCCTCTGGATACGAGCAGAAAGCATATCCAGCTTGTCTTTGCGAGAGAGACTCTTGACTGGGATGAAATAGTTGAGCGAACTGGTCAGATCGATAAAGCCCTCATCGATAGAGTAGGGATAAATATCATCTGGGCTACCATAGTTTTGAAAGATTCGTTGGATTTCCATATTGACTGCGATGTACTCATCCATCCGAGGAGGGACAATCAAGGTAACTTGGGCCCAATCTTCAATATAGCGAACATAGTCTGAGTCAGTTGGCAAGCCTTGCTTTCGAGCATTGTAATAGGAAAATTTGCGCGTTTTGATATCAAAAGGCAGATCATAGGCCCGACCAACATTTGACTTGCCAAAAATCTTCTTAAACATGGGAGAGGAGGCTAGGATCAGGCCAGTAAAATTATCCGCGCGACTCATGACACAAAGTGAGGTCTTCAGCGGATGCAAGCCCCTTTTCACACACTCGACACTGGCATAAAAGGATTTCATATCGACAAAGGCAATATCACTTTTGGGCTCTCTGGAATAATCAAAGTAGCCCATGAGCTAGCCCTCCATTGGCACAAAATTCCCAACGATAATCCCCACAATTCGAGGATCTTCCTCATAGGAGATGAAAATATCCTTGTATTTGGGATTGATAGAGACCAGACGCAAGCCATCTTCCTCACGATAAACCCGTTTGATATAGGTCTGGTTGTTGCAAACCACTGCATAAACCGCCCCATCATAATCAAATCCGGTCTCTCGAATCAAAGCCACGGAACCATTTTGATATTTAGGTTCCATGGAGTCCCCAGCCACCCAGGAAGCAAAATCATGGGCTAGTTCCTCATTAAAGTAAACCGTATCAAAATTTCTGTCATCGTAGACCGAAGCCCCAATCCCTGCTGACATGCGTTCATAGACACGGTACTCGTAGAGACGCTCTGGCATAGCCGTAACCTTCTGAGCCTGTTCCTCTTGAGCCAAGTTGCGAGCATAAAGAATAACCTTTTCCTTCCCTTTGTTAGATAAGCTATTATAAAGACGGACAATCTCAATCTGGGTGAAATATCCTTTTGCTACTTTTAAAATCTTCTCCAGCTGAGCAACTTTCTCCTGGGACGGTTCCTTGATACCACGCTCCCAAGCTGAATAAGCCTGAAAGCTAATCCCAAGTTGGTCTGCAATCTCTTTTTGTGTCAGTTTTAGCTCTTTCCTCCGAGCCTTGAGTTTTTCTGGTTGGTACATGATTCACCTCCTAGTGTGATGCTTTAATGGACATTATCTCCCTTAGAAAGACTAATCGACGGTTGAGCTTACATTTTCAAAATTCAACCAATATGGTTTAGTTTTATTATATAAAAAAAGTGGACGGTTGTCTACTAGGAATATCATAAACATCATGAGTTTTAATCAAACTAAAAGGACTTAGCCCTGTACAATACAGAACTAAATCCTTTGAATAAATAATTGATCTAACTTTTAAAATTCGTACAGAAATTCCAGTTTTTCTCTATTTGATACCAGACATTAGTTTTTCAATAAGTAGAACGTAGAAGAGTAAGATAATACCGAATACAATCGTAATTCCTCCAACAATTCCATAGTAAGCCACTTCAGTTTCGCTTGTATAAAATTTTACAATTTGAGCATTGATAGCTTGGGCAGCTGCACTACTCAAGAACCAGATAGACATCATTTGTGCTTGGAAGGATTTTGGTGCTAGCTTATTAGTGACTGATAGACCAATAGGCGAAATCAGCATTTCACCCACAATCACAATAGCCCAACTCATAATCAACCAGAAAGGACTGACCTTAACATCTGTCCCAAAGAGCATCCCTGGTAACATCATCCACAAGAAGGATAAACCTGCTGCAAATAAACCGTAAGCAAATTTCTTAGAAGAGGACGGTTGCTTTTTACCCATTTTCCCCCACAACCATGCAAAAATCGGCACATAAATCATAATGAAAAGTGGATTGATACTTTGGAAAAAGCTAGATGGGAAATGAATCTGATTCCCAAATACATTAAAGTAAAGTCAAGTTTGATCATCCGCAAATAGAGCGAGAACAACAGACCCCTGCTCCTCAATAGACCAGAAGAGTGCTCCAGCGATAAATAAAGGAATGTAGGCAAATACTCGGGATCTCTCAGTAGCAGTTATTTTCTGACTAGATAAAATTTTGAAGAAATAGTATATTGGAATGATTACCGCAATCACTGTAAAGATATTAACAATCATATCCACGTTAAATTGGTGAGCAAAGACTAAACCTATAACCACAAGAATAACCATGACAAGTGTAATCAGCAAGCGTTTAATCAAGGTCTGCTGGTCCTTCTGTGAAAGTGTATCAGTGGGGTAAAGACTTGATTCAGGCAGATATTTCTTCCCATCTAAAACATACTTCACCAAACCAAAGAACATCCCAATGGTAGCTAATGAGAAACCTAGATGGAAATTGACTTCCTGACCTAGATAACCTACTAAATAAGGGGCAACGAAGGCACCTAAGTTAATACCAAAGACAAAGATACTAAAACCTGCATCCCGTCTATCATCCTCTTTCTCATAAATTCCCCCCAGCATATCTGAGATATTGGGTTTTAAAAATCCAGTTCCAAAGATAATCAAGGCAATAGAAAGATAGAGAGCCACTTGTCCAAAAGGTGTTGCCAAAGCAATATGCCCTAGCATAATCAGAATCCCACCGTAAAAGACAGTCTTACGGCTTCCTAAAATACGGTCACTGACAAAACCACCGATAACCGAGGACAAAAATACCAGTGAGCCATAAATCGCCATAATCGATGCAGCTGTGGTCTTATCCATCCCCAATCCACCATCTTGCACACTATAGTACATATAGTAAAGTAGGATAGCTCGCATCCCATAGTAAGAAAAGCGCTCCCACATCTCTGTGAAGAAGAGGGTGGACAAACCAATAGGATGTCCAAAAAATGTTTTCTGTTTTTCCATATATATTCTCCTTGAACGATATAACAATTCATTTTACAGAATTTTCAAACAAATCATGTTTGTTTTAGAAAATTTTCTGAAAAAATCACACGTCTCATACTTAATTCCATCATAAAAATCCATTGCAAAGTAACTTCCACTTCGGTCAGGCAAGCGGAAGTTACTTTGAGAAATCACCTTTAAAAATTTGCTCTTGTTTAGTTTAAAAATGTTTCAAACCTTGAAACATACTTATCTTATCCTCTCCTCTTCAATAAACAAAAAAATCCCTATGCCAAACTTGTAATTACTAAAATACAAGCCAATAAGCATAGAGATGTAAAACTGTTACACATTAAAAAATAAATAATTAGTAATTAAATAATAGAAATTGTGTACGAAATTTCTCAATTAGTTTTCATTAGTAAATATCATTTCCAACAAACGCCCTCTCAATTCCTTATCCTGATGATGCAAGATATTCATTAACTCATGAGAATTTTTCGCATTGATGAATTGATTTAACAATCTATCTTTTAATTCATATGGAAGAGAAGCCGTCTTTAGTAGTCTAAAAACTTCATCATTTAGAGATGTCGTTTTATTATCTTTACATTCAAATCTAGCTGTATCATTCTTATTTGGCAATTCAATCATAGACACATTCGTTCCTTTAAAATGAATTATATGCCTTCTATTACTTGGAACGATACTAGAATCTCCTTGTAATGCTAACTCTACCATTCCTATTTCCCAATCGATTGATAATCTTGTTTTATATCTTTGACCATTTTGATCTTCAATCATTTCAAAAGAATGTTGTTTGCCCGGGAATACATACCAATCTACAACTTCAGGTAAATCAACACCCATATCTATCTCAGAACCAACCAAGGGAATGATTGCACCACTTTTTGCGAACACAGGTATCGTCGAAATATCTCTATAAACACTCAACTTTACACCACCTGTATATTTTTTCTCTGAAAAGAAGTCATACCATTCACCTTCAGGGAACCATACATCTACTTTTGCAGATTGGAATACCAAATCCATCTTTTCTACAATGGGAGCCACCATCAGTTCTGTTCCAAAAAAGTATTGATTAGGAACATTATAGCTCTCATCATTCTCTGGGTAGAAATAATACATTGGGCTGATTAATGGGGCACCTTCCTCGTGTGTCTTTACATTCATAGTGTATAGATATGGAATCATCTGATGTCTCAAACAAAGGTATTTCTTCATAATCTTAGATGTTGTTTCTGAAAAAAACCAAGGTTCTTTACTATTAAAGGGACTTCTAGAACTATGTAATCGAGTAATCGGACTAAAAACACCAAACTGTAGCCATCTGGTTTGTAGCTCTTCGTCATAATCTCCAAGCATGTGCCCACCAATATCATGACTCCACCAACTATAACCAATATTAGATGCTGTCGCTGTAAAATAAGGTTGAAATCTTAAGGAATTCCAACTAATAATAGTATCTCCTGAAAAACCAACAGGGTAGCGATGACTGCCAGGACCTGCATATCTTGATAAAATCAAACCACCTTCTGCATTTTTACAACTATCCTGATAGTGATAATGGTTTAAAAGCCACAGTGGATCCAACATACCTTGAGTCCCTTGTTGCCAGTCAATCCACCAAAAATCTACTCCCTGCTTTTCTAGCTCATAATGAACATCTTTAAAGTAGGATTCTCTAAAAGATGGATTAAAAAAATCAAAAATAGCAGGTTCCTCTAATTCTACATTTAACCCTAATCGTTTTGCGACCCGAGGATAAGCTTCTTCATAAGCCCGTATACCATCAGCAGGATGGACATTTAAAGAGAGTTTTAACTTTCTATCATGAAGTTGTTGCAATAACTGTTCTGGATTTGGTATTAAGTTTCTATTCCAACTATATCCTGTCCAGCCACTTCCAAAACGGGCTGGAATTTCAGTTATATGCCAATCCATATCTAAAACACCGATAGATAATGGAATTTTCTCTGTTTCAAATCTGTCTATTAAATCCAAGTATTCATCCGACGTATAAGGCCAATATCTACTCCACCAATTGCCTAAAGCATATCTTGGCAACAAGGGTGTTGAACCAGTCAAATGGTAAAAGTCTCTGATTGCTCCTCTATAATCATGCCCATAGGCAAAGAAATACAGGTCAATTTGATTTTCTCTCTCAATATAACCAGACTGTTCATCCCAAATAAATCCTTGAGAATCATCCAGTAAGGCAATACCATTTCGGCTAATAATTCCATCTTCTAACGAGATTGCTCCATCTGCCTCATCCAGAGTCCGAGCTGTTCCTTTTAACGTTTCAATAGATTCACCAAAATACCAGCGACTACCATATACGGCAAAATTTCCTTTTAATTCTATAAATAAATTTTCGGCGTTAAATTCTCCTTTATTAAAGTGCAGATGAAAATAGTCCGTCATAATATCTAGTACGTTTGATGTCTCGATATAATCTAACGAAACTTGACCAAAATCTCTATTATAGATAAGTTGTGTAGTTCTATCCTCAAAACTTCCAGTTTGAGAGTATTCTAACCTTACTAACTTGTCTGTTAATACAGAGATTCGATAAAACTCTCCCTTAAAAATTTTCAATTTGTTTTCCTCCGCTTATTAAATCTCTTTACCTTATCAAACATTTTATTTGTTATCGTTACATTCATCAATCCGCAAAAAGCAAATCCCCCAAATGTAAATACGTAAATAGCTGTTAAAACTCGTTCTGGACTACTAAAACTCATATACAGTACAGAAATATTAAATAAAACCAACATGATAGCTTGTATTGGATTTAAAATACAAATTAATACGCTATTTACAATACTATTTTTTAGATTATCTTTAAATAGACCAATATAGGGAAAAACAACACTCATAAAAAGTATTATAACAAATAAAAAGGGCAACACTAACAATAAACTATACTCTGAAAGTAAACTTGAATAGCCCCAAAGACAATAGTTCACATATAAAAGTAATTCTATTAGGAGGATAAACAACCAAATAAAAGTTGATTGTTTAAAATTTTGTCTAAAGATCCGAAAATAATGATAAGCAATATCGGTATCTTTACCTTTTAAAATACGATACCACATTGTCGTAAGAGAAGTTAGTGATGCCCCAATTGTAACTATTGGAATACAACTAACAATAAATAGAGTATTTAAAATAATTAAATCTGTCAAAAAAGTTAAAATTCTAACCATTTTTCCATCTAATGAAAATAATTTTTGCATAATAGATATCTCCATAAAATCGATTGCCTTAACTCTATATTTTATAATGTCAGTTGTACAAAAATATTACCTAAATTATTTAAAAAACATTTCCAAATTTCTTTAAAAATTAGAATAAAGGAAGCGAGATAATCTGCTGTCATCAGTCTCGCTTCCTGTAATTAGCTAGTCTCTTGTTCATACAACCAAGAGTTCATATAAAATATTACTCTTTTATTTCTTTTTGGTAACGATTATATGCTTCCTGTTGAATCTTCATAAACTCGTCCAATCCCATATTCTTAAGAGTTTCTTTGTATGAGTCCCATTCTTTTTCTATGCCACCTTCAACTACCCATTTAGATGCTTGTTGTTTGACATAGGATTCAATACTAACATAGATTGATGATAATTTGTTAAGTTCTTCTTGTGAATAAATCACATTAGGGTAAGCTGGCAACGCAAATTGTTTCAAATCTTGGTCCATCTTCAATTTCAATCCATCACCTTGTGTTTGATCGATTTCTACGCGACTATTGATATCATCGCTTACGTATTTAGGACCAAAATCTCGAAGTGAATTAATCCATGCCCATTCATCGGCTGATTTACCATCTTTAGGAGGTAACACTTTAAACTTATCACCATTCTTTTCAGTAGCTATTCCAAATGATCCATAGAAATTCTGAATACTTGCTTCATCTGTATATAATTTATCCAACCATTTCAATAATTTAGCAGGGTTTTTGCTCTTATTTGTAATCAATATTTCATTTCGACCATAGGTGTAATGATCAGGATCAGAAAAGACATATTGTTTACCATCCATACCTTTTAAAGCAGGTAGAGCAATATACTCACTTGAATGTAAGCCAAACGTTGCATCTGCTGTCCAACCACTAGAAACACCTACTCTAGATACTCCCTTATCCATACGTTTTGCTACACTCATAGAGGTATCTTGTGTAAAGATTTCCGGATCAATCAAACCTTTTTTATAAGCTTCATGCATTGCTGCAATCCCTTGTTTATAACTTTCCTCTGTACGAAGGTAGACTGGTTTTCCATCTTTTACAGACATTTCATACGTATTATCTGCACCTAAACGATTATTGAACGGAAGAATATATGAGAATGTTGGATCAAAGTTTCCTGCTCCAAATGGAATTTCATCAGAAACATCTCCATTTCCATTCGCATCTTTATCCTTAAATTCTTGTAATACTTTTACTAAATCATCATAAGTTTCTGGAACCTTTAATCCTAAATTATCCAGCCACTTTTTATTAATAAATAGCTGATTAGCTACCGTAGGGCGCATCGGTAATTTTTTAGGCAGACTATATATATGACCATCTGGTGAAGTAATCATAGCTTTAATCTTAGGCTCTTTTTCCATAGCCTTAGTTAAATTGGGCATATTTTCTTTGATTAAATCTTCCAACGGGATAAATAGAGATTGGTTCTGAGCAATTTCTGAATCTGTAAATGCATTTGAACCCAAAAATGCATCTGGTAAATCTCCGCTAGCAACCAACACAGATTTCTTATCTGCCCAGTCTGCAGCTACAAGTGTGTCCCATTTAACATCGATACCTGATTCTTTGGCAGAATCAGTTAGAAAACCTTTATGATAATCTTCCCCCCAGTCAGACCAACGAACAGTTGTGATTTTATAAGAATCTTCTCCAGACTTATCGTCCTTATTCGCATTATTAGAATTTGCACAGGCTGTTAAGCCAGCAAGTGTAACTGTTCCTAAGAACAAATATGTAAATGATTTATTTTTCATGTTTTTCTCCTATTCTTTCAACGCGCCAATCATTACGCCTTGATTAAAATATTTTTGAACCAAGGGATATAGCAACATTATCGGAGCGGTTGAAATAACAATTGCTGCATATTTCATCATATCAGCTTTGATACGAAGATCTGATGCCACTTCTCCTGTTGCTTGCGATTGTAACATTTGATTACTAATTAGTAAACGTCGTAAAATTAATTGCAATGGCTGTAAATTTTCATTCGTTAAATACATTAAAGCATTAAACCATGAATTCCAAATACCAACTGCAGTCCAAAGTCCAATAACTGCTATAATAGCTTTTGATAACGGAACAACTATTTTAATAAAATAACGAATTGTACCACAGCCATCAATTTGCGCAGCCTCCCACATCCCGTCTGGAATACTATTATTAAAGAAAGTTCTAGCAACAATAATATTGTATGATGAAACTGCAAAAGGTATTACCATTACCCAAAATGTATCAATCAAGCCTACATTCTTTACTGTTAAGTAGGTAGGAATCAAGCCACCTGATACAAACATAGGGATTATGTATAGAATACTCATCCACTTTCTACCAACTAATTCTTTTCTAGATAAAGCATAACCAGCTGGAATATTGACTACTAAAGCAACTAAGGTCCCAACAACAGTATATAAAATTGTATTTAAATAGCTACGTAAAAATAAAGGTTGTTGAATAAGACGTAAATATCCATCTAATTTCCATTCTCTTGGAATAAACCATACCTTCCCGTTTGCAACATCTGAAGGATTACTAAAAGATGCAATCACTACAAACCATAACGGATAAACAATTAACAGGATAAGGAAAATTGCTAAACCATAGGCAACTATATCAAATAATAATTCAGAGTTTGTTTTTCTTGATTTATGAAACCATTTCACCTTGAGCACTCCTTCCTTTAAAAAAGACCCGTTCTAGTATATCTTTTCGAGAACCAGTTAACAGATAACAAAATTATTAGATTGACTACGGTGTTAAATAACCCTATAGCTGTCGAATAACTATACTGAAAGTTCACCATACCAACTTTATAAACATAGGTCGAAATTATCTCACTTCCTGCTAAATTAAGTGGATTCTGTAGTAGTAACACTTTCTCAAAACCTACACTTAATAAACTACCTGCTCTTAATATTAGTAAAATCATAGCAGTTGGCAAAAGTAATGGTAATTCTATATGCCTAATTTTTTGTAATCTAGAGGCACCATCCATAGTTGCAGCCTCATAATATGTAGGATCAATTGCAGAAAGCGCTGCTAGATAAATAATACTATCCCAACCAATATGTTGCCATACATCACTCCAAACATAAACACCTGCAAAATTACTAGGTTTTGATAAAAAATCTGGAATAGTAATTCCAACAGACTTAAATACATTCGCTAACAAACCACTAGTAGGAGATAAAAATAAGATAATCATCCCACACATAACCATTGTAGAGATAAAATGGGGTAAGTAAGTTGTCACTTGAAATATTTTTCTAAATTTCCCAACTCTTAACTGATTACTAATTATAGCTAGTATAATAGGCAAGGGAAATCCTACTACAATACTATAAAGTGAAATTTTTAATGTATTGAACATAGTTGTCCCGAATTGGAATGATGAGAAAAATTGAGTGAAGTACTTAAATCCTACCCACTGACTAGCAAATATACCATTGGCTGGTGAATAGTCTTGAAATGCAATAATAAGTCCCAACATGGGAATATAGGAAAATAAAATTAATAACAATATTGAGGGAAAAAGTAATATATATAATGGAATACTATGTTTTAATTTTATTTTATGAAGTTGAGATGCTACTTTCATTTTTTTCCTCCTATCTGATTTTCTACGATTATTTTACACCATATAGAATTCCCTTAATATAACTTTTTGGACTAGGTTTATCAATTTTTCAGTTTATCATTTCTGAGAACTATTACTTTTCCGACATCTTGATAAAACATATCTGTTTTGTACATGATATCGTATTTTCAAAGTGATATAATTAAAATACGAGGATAGTATATGAAATTAAATCGCGGGTTATCAAAAAAACATTCTATTCATTTTTTCTTTAAACTCCTACTTGTACTACTATTGATAAATATTTTAATCAATATTGCTATGAGTAACATAACCAGAAATTTTATTAAAAACCAAAATATAGTACACTTACGTAGTTCAATTGAAATTTATGCTGACTCTGTTAATGAGAAATTGCATTCTGTAGAACGCTTTATGTACTCAACAATAACGCATAATGAATCTTTAGAGAAATTAAATCATGTACAAACGTTTCTTGAGTATCAAGAAAATCTTAAAAAAGTTCAAACTAGCTTTACAGAGTTTGAATATCAAAACGAAACCCATATGACATTCTTGTTGGAAACAGATGCCACTGAACATTTTATTAATGTTTCCAATCTTTATATTCCATATGAAGATTATTTACTGTTAAAAACATATCTAAAATCACTAAGTAGCGATATAAGTGACCGTAAATGGAAAAATATAACTACTAAAAATAACGAATACTTAGTTAAATCCGTTCATTACGAAGGAAAAACAATTTATGCTGTCATATCCTCAGAAGATATCCTAAAACCTCTCAATAAACTTAATATTGGTAATAATGGTAAACTCTCCCTAAAAGAGCCTAACAATATACCGTCCGCTAATTACCTAATTCATGCCCAAAATGAAAAAACGCATTTACCTTTCGATATTTATGTTTTAGTCGATTATGCCGAAGTCTTTAGAAATATCACACTCTTAGAAGTATTTTTATCAGCCGTTCCTATCATTATCACAATTTTATCAATCATCATTATCCTGTATATTCGTCAGTGGATGATTAAACCTATAACAAGACTCACTGAACGGCTCTCTCAACTTGGGGACTCCATCCTCCCTTCTGAATTTTTTATATCTGAAGGTATACTAGAAATTGATAAGGCAAATGATAAACTTAATAAAGTAATTTTTGACATGCAAGAATTAAAAATACGAGAATACCATTCACAACTAGAACTTAAGAAGATTGAACTTAATTATCTTAAAAATCAAATCCGACCGCATTTCTACTTAAATATGTTATCAATGATTCATAGTATGCTTCAAACAAAAAACTACAAGGAAATTGAAGAATTAACTATCCTAACTTCAAATTATCTCCGTCATTTATTTATGGCTAATCAAGATTTTTCAGAACTTAAAGATGAAGTTCAGCATATTAAAGATTATTTAGAAATACAACGAATTCGATATGGAAATAGTATCTACTTTTCACTAGACTACAATTCTGATTTACAAAATACTCTTGTTCCATCGTTACTGTTACAAACGTTTATTGAAAACACAATAAAACACGGTTTTTCATTTCAGGATTTATTTACAATTTTACTATCAATAAAAAAAGTAAAAACTGAGGACTCAGATTATATTCAGATTTGTATCGAAGATAATGGTCCAGGTTTCTCTGAAGAAATTTTATCAAAACTAAATCAGAAACAGTCTCTAATAACAGAAGATGGACATCATATTGGGATCACAAACACCATCGAACGTTTAAATCTTCTCTATCCTAATGACTATAGTATTGCATTTGAAAATAATGAAGAAGGTGGGGCTAAAATTCTTTTACTTATTCCATACAAGATTATAGATGGAGGTTATAATGAACATCTTATTAGTTGATGACGATCGTTTTATCATTGAAGCTTTACGAGAGAAAATAAATTGGGCTAAACTACACATTGATACTGTTTATGTTGCCTATAGCCTCACTCAAGCTCAAAATATTATTAGAGAGCATCCTATTGATCTCATGATAAGCGATATAGAAATGCCTCAAGGCAGTGGCCTCGAACTCTTATCTTGGATTAGAAATGAAAAATATGATATAAAAACAATTTTTTTAACTAATTACGCCGACTTCAACTATGCTCAAAAAGCAATTGAATTGCAAAGCTTCGAATACTATCTAAAACCCATTAACTTTGAAAAATTAGAATTTATTATTCAAAAAGCAATCGGTAAAATCGAGAATCATAACTTAACCGGAAAAAATGATGCACTTTTACAAATAGAGGATAATTTCTGGTATGATTACCTTAGAAAACCTCAAATTTCTCGCATTGATGAACTAGAAAACATAGCAAGCAAACAAGATTTTATTCTTAAAAAACACCAATATTTTTTCCTTGCAGTTTTAACAATCGATCTTAATGAAGAAGATTATTCTGCAGAAACTCCATCATGGACTTCTCAACTAAAAAGAGAACTTCAGAGAATTTCACAACCGTCTTATAAGTTGATAAGTTTATTCAAAATGGAAAGTCAGGTTGATCAATATGTTTGTCTCTTTAGAGTAGACTCATCCAAACGTAGTGACAAATTGGCATATGAAATTCATTCTCAAATTTCTAATAATTTTAGTAAATACTCAAATATTATATATAAGAGTTGCCATAAAATATCCGATATTTTATTTCATACTAAAGAACTCTACACTTATAATGAACAGTATGTCTCTTATTGGAATACTATTATATGTCTTCCACATAGTTTCCCAACTTCTTTTAAAACAGAAACTCTTTCAATTACTTTTTTAGATAGCTTAAGCGAATATGAATTAAGAGAAAAAATTAATTCGCTTGCTAATAATTCTCAAATTCCTACTTTCACACTACAACAAATTTTACTAGATTGGACTCAACAAATAGGAATATATCTAGATCAAAAAGGAATTTCGGCACATAAATTGTTCCAAAACAGCACTCATGATTTCTTATTCCAACGACGCTTTCATTCAATTGAATCTTTTCAGGATTACTTTGATTATTACTGGTCACATGCTAAGAAATTTGCAACAAACATTGAAAACCAGAAAAATAGTATTCAACGCATTGTCGAATACATAGATCATCACTACTATGAGGATATAAATCGTTCTATATTAGCAGATATGGTTTATCTCAGTGCAGATCATTTAGCTAGAATTTTTAAAAAAGAAACTGGAGAAACTCTTGTTAAATATATAACGGATAAGCGCATTAATGCTGCTAAATCTCTCCTATCTCAAACAAATATCTCGATATCACAAGTATCTTGTCAAGTAGGGTATGATAATTATTCTTACTTTACTAAAATTTTTAAACAAAGGACTGGACTTTCTCCTGGAGATTACCGTAAAACATATCAAAATAAAATGTAAGCAATCTAAATCATTGAAATGATAAGTAAAATTCAAGATCTGTAGTAATTTTTGAAATTCTACAGTTTTTCCAAAGAGTCTGGGACAAAAAGATTTTGATTTTAGGAATTCTTTATTATAAATTTTAAAAATCGATAGATTAGACAAAAAAGCGAACAAGACGGAATTCTGAGTGTCAGATAACTCGTTTTGTGGCTCTATAATATTTGTAGTGGGTAAATCCCCTATAGATATGATGGAGCCTATTTTGTTGTAGAAAAAAAGTCCCATAAGATCTATAATAAAAAGCGGCCAAACCATCATTAGAAAGAATCATATGGAACAATCACATTTTATCACAAAACTACTTGATATTAAAGACCCTAATATCCAGATTCTAGATATCATCAATAAGGATACTCACAAAGAAATCATCGCTAAACTGGATTATGAGACTCCATCTTGTCCTGATTGCAAGTCAAATGAAGAAATATGACTTTCAAAAACCGTCTAAGATTCCTTACCCTGAAACGACTAACATGCCTACTAGAATTCTCCTTAGAAAACGCCGTTTCAAGTGCTATCAGTGTTCGAAAATGATGGTCGCCGAAACATCTCTCGTCAAGAAAAAATCACCAAATCCCTCGTATTATCAACCAAAAAATTGCTCAAAAGTTGATTGAAAAGACGTCTATGACTGATATTGCCCATCAGCTGTCCATTTCAACTTCAACTGTTATCCGAAAGCTCAACGACTTTCACTTTAAACATGATTTTAACCGACTTCCTGAGATTATGTCCTGGGACGTTGAAACAGTCAGGGGAGTGACTGTTGCAATCGGGAGATGAAGATGAGTTTCATTGCGCAAGATTTTGACAAACTTAATATCATAACTGTTCTTGAAGGCAGGACACAAGCTGTTATCCGAAATCAGTTTCTTCGATACGATAGAGCTGTTCGTTGTCAGGTGAAAATCATTACTATGGATATGTTTGGTCCTTACTATGACTTGGCTAGACAACTTCGCTTTCGAATTTCTAGGCTCAGGCTGAAACAGTCTCCCAGACTGTTTCACTCTCATGTGCTAAAATCGTTCTAGATCGCTTTCACATTGTACAACATCTTAGCCGTGCTATGAGCCGTATTCGTGTCCAAATGATGAATCAATTCGATAGAAAATCCCATGAATACAAGGTATCAAACGTTACTGGAAGCTCATTCAACAAGATAGCCGTAAACTCAGCGATAAGAGATTTTATCGCCCTACTTTTCGTATGCACTTAACGAATAGAGAAATTCTAGACAAGCTTTTGAGTTATTCAGAAGACTTGAAACACCACTATAAGCTCTACCATCTCTTGCTTTTTCACTTTCAGAATAAGGAACCTGACAAACTCTTCGGACTCATTGAGGACAATCTAAAGCAGGTTCATCCTCTTTTTCAGACTGTCTTAAAAACCTTCCTCAAGGACAAAGAGAAAATTGTCAACGCCCTTCAACTACCCTATTCTAACGCCAAATTGGAAGCAACTAATAATCTCATCAAACTCATCAAACGAAATGCCTTTGGCTTTCGAAACTTTGAAAACTTCAAAAAAAGGATTTTCATCACTCTCAACATCAAAAAAGAAAGGACGAAAATTGTCCTTTCTAGAATTTAGCTGACTTCAACCCACTACAGTTGACAAAGAGCCCACCAATTTAAGTATGAAAGTACAAAAAGAACACCCCGAAAGGTGCTCTTTGTGAGTATAGTAATTCTTTCGAAGAACGTTTACTAAACTGTGACGCTTTACGATCTTTTTTCAAGCCTGATTTGGAAAGTACGAGTTTCAGTTGGACTAAAAACAGCGTAATATCAAGGTTTTTCAGAACGATGTCTACTGATTCATTTCATAAAATTTAAATCAATATTTTTTAAATAGTGAAATTTCTTAACGCAAAACTTTCAAGCCTATCCTCTTCCTTCTTATCCTAATAAAGTTTGTAATATTGGAATAACAATGATAAATAGAACCGTACTTAGAGTCACCACATTCGTAGAGAATTCCACATCTCCTTTTCCCTGATTAGCAAGGATTGGGAGAACAGCTAAAGCTGGTGTAGCAGACTGAATCATAAAGGTCTTAAATTCTACTGTCGCCATATTTGGTGCAAAGAACTTCAATACAAGAAGCATGATTAGAGGAGCTAGGATAAAGCGTCCAACCAAAGTGACAATTGTATCTTTATCAAGAGCAATGGTATTCAAGCCTGCCTTTGCAAGAACAATACCAATATAAATCAGAGATAGGGGAGTGACGATATTTCCAACATAGGTTAAGGTATTCGTTACGAAATCAGGAATAGAGATTCGGAGAATCAAAAATAGCAGAGCGGCAAGAAAACCTACAAGCGGAGCTGGTAGCAATTTCTTCCAGTCAAATTTACTTGTCTCCTTGCTTTGACCCGATTTACTGTCGCTCGTCATCAAATACACGCCCAATGTCCAGGTGGAAATCGTATTGGTGATATAGTAAATTAAGAAATACGGAAGAGCCTGATCACCAAAAAGAGCAACGTTTAAAGGTAAACCAATAAAAATAGTATTAGCATTCACAAAGGTATTAATCATGGTCCCTCGCCGTCCTGGACGGACCTTGAAAAGTATAACTGCAATATAAGCTACGATATAGCCCAAGATAAAGGCCACAAATGTATAAAGGAGACCTCCAGAAAGACTGATTAGCTTATCTAGTGTTAGGTATTTCATCACCGACACAAAGATTGACGCTGGCAAGGCTACATTCATGATCAAACGAGACAGGTTAGGTCCAAAGGCATCTCCAAACCATCCCTTCACCTGAAGAATATACCCCAAAACAATGATAGCGATAATCGGAATGATACTCGTAATCGAGGTTAAAAAGAGTGACATAGGTATCCTTTCTATATTACTTAAGTCCACAGCCCATACAAATCTGTCGCTATAGAAGGATAGACAGCAGCAATGAATTATTTATACTCTGGATACCACTTCAAATCACGAACGGCTTTGGCCATATCTGTTTCCTTAGCGCGTGCAAGACCTTGCTCTTGCGCTTTTTTAGCGACTGCTTCTGCTACTTTAATAGAAACATCTGCTACATACTTGAACGGCGGCAAAACAGGAGCTCCTGGTTGGCCTGGATTGACAATACCACTCAATGAATGAGCCGCTGCTCCAATCATTTCATCAGTTAAAAGACTTGCTTCAGAAGCCAGCATACCTAGACCAAGACCTGGGTAAATCAAGGCATTATTGGCTTGACCAATCACATAGTCGACACCTTTATAAGAAACCGCATCAGCAGGAATTCCTGTTGCGACAAAAGCTTTGCCATCTGACCATTCAATCAAATCTTTGGCACTAGCTTCAGCTAGTTTGGTTGGATTTGACAAAGGGAAGATCATCGGACGCTCTGTATTTTCACACATAGCCTCTACTACTTCTTTAGTGAAGGTATTAGGTTGAGTTGAAGTTCCTACAAGAATGGTTGGCTTCACAGTCTTCACTACTTCAAGTAGGTCAGTCAACTTGTCTGCATTACTAAAGTCAGCACGTTTCTTAGCAAAGGGTTTTTGCTCAGGAGTTAGGTCATCCATGTCATCAAAGAGAAGACCTTGTTTATCAACCATAAAGAAACGTTTATAAGCTTCTTCTTCAGAAAGACCCTCACTCACCATTTCACGAAGAACACGAGAGGCAATTCCTGCCCCTGCAGTACCACCACCATAGCAGAGATAAACTTGATCTGTTAATTTTTCGCCACTAATATCCAGTGAACCAAAGATACCACCCAAGGTAACGATTCCTGTGCCTTGAATATCATCATTAAAAGTTGGAATTTGTTTCCGGTATTTTTCAAGAATATTGGCAGCATTCAAGCGGCCGAAGTCTTCCCAGTGAAGGTAGAGTTTAGGAAAGAGACGTTCTGCTGTTTGAACAAATTGGTCAATGAAGTCGTAGTAACGATCTCCGCGAACCCGTTCGTGACGATTCCCTAAGTAATTAGGATTGTTACGAAGTTCTTCACGGTTAGTCCCTGCATCAATAACTAAAGGAAGGACCATAGAAGGATCGATTCCAGCAGCACCCGTGTAGACCATCAATTTCCCAACAGAAATATCGACACCATTTGTTCCCCAGTCACCGATTCCAAGAATTCCTTCTGCATCTGTTACAACAATGAGACGAATCTCGCGATTCCCAGCAGCATTTTTCAAAGTGGCTTCAATATTTTCAGGATGATTGATATAAAGATATCCCGCATATTGTGGATCTACAAAGAGATCACTATAGCCTTCAATGGTATCTGCAATAGTTGGATCGTATACAATTGGATTGAATTCCTCCAAATGTTGAGAAAAGAGGTAATAGAAAAGAGTCCGGTTCGTGTTAAAAATTTCCATTAGGAAAAGACGCTTTTCCAAATCATTGGCTTTTGTTTGCATTTGTGCATAAGTTTGCGCCGCTTGTTCTTCAATGGTTTGAACATAAGGTGGCAATAAACCAATAAGACCTAGTTTCTTCCGTTCCTCTAAGGTAAAGGCAGTCCCTTTATTAAGGAAAGGATTGTTTAAAATATCATGTGCAGTCATAGTGCAACCTCCTTTTTACTTCTATTATACCACTTAAAACGAATTATTTAGAAAACTTTGTTGTTTAAAAAATACAATTGTGTACGCATATGTTATAATGAGTCTACGAGAACAATTTTCTAATAAGCTCTTTTATACTTAGAACACCATTATTATGACACTTTAAGTTGTTATATTTATAAAGTTCTGGACTCATAAAACTCTCAATGATCACTCTTTACTAAAAGTTTCGAGCAAAAGAAACTAATCATACAAATTGGCAATCCGAATTAAAATAAATATCATATAAGTTTGTTATGTAATACTTTGTATTTTTTAAGATGTTTTTTTGTCATGCAAAACTTGTATTCTATTTATATGACGAATAAAAACTATTTACAACAATATATTTCCCAAAAAGTGAAGTATTTTCGAACACAGAAAAAAATGAGCCAGGAAGAACTTTCGGAACAAGCAGGACTTGGGCTTAAGTATATCAATCAACTTGAAAACCAAAATGTGAATCTGACCATTCACAGTCTTGAAAAAGTGATTGTCGCCCTAGAGATGACCCCAGAGGAATTTTTCAATTTTGATAGCCTTGAATCAACCTCTGATAAGACCGACAATCTTTCACTCAAAAGAATCAACATGAAGATTAAACAGCTCCCTATTGATAAACGAGAAAAGATGTTGGTCATTTTTGAAAGTATCTTAGATAACCTTTGATATCCCTGACTCACTTACATTTTAACCGGTGAATACTCGTATAGTCAAATTGTAGGATACGGATAAAAATTATTTATCTGGTGATTTCCACTTATTTTCCTTCTCCAACTAATGAAAGTGAGCCTATATGAATTTAAAAGATCTACAATATTTTTATGACCTCTGCCAGCTTCAATCCTATACAGAAGTAGCAAAACAACATAAAGTCAGCCAACCATCTATTTCTTATGCTATCAAGCGCTTAGAGGAATCTTTTAATTGCAAATTGATTCACCATGATCCTTCACATCGCTCCTTTAAACTAACTAATCAAGGACAAATCCTTCTGAAGCATACAGAACTGATTTTACCTGAGGTCATTTCTACTCGCAAAGAAATTAATCGCTCTTTGGCGCATTGCTCCACTGTAGGATTCCCTCCTATTATCATTCAGTATCTTTTCTCTGTCTTAAATAAAGAAACTGAATTTGATTTTTTAAAAAAGGTACGTCCTATTCGTGGTGGATCCGTAGAATTATTAAACCTTCTCATCAAGGGAGACCTTGATGCAAGCCTACTCGGTTTGATTGAACCACTCAATCATCCTTCAATAGAGACACATGAACTCTTTCATAAAGAACTGTATGTCGTTTTATCTAAGAACCATCCTCTTGCTACTGCTCCTTCCCTCACTTTTGAAGATTTAGTAGATCAATCCTTTATACTTTTAGACGAACACTTTGTTCACCTGAAAGCTTTTGAACTACTTAATCAAAAGCATCAAAACAAGGCAGAAATATTCTTTAAGACTGATGACATTGTCATTCTTAAAGAACTTTTAAAGAAAGAGATTGGCGTTAGTTTACTGGCTGATATCGCACTTTCTGATGAAGATGATGATTTAATAAAAATCCCTCTAATACCGGAGGACCAGATAACATTTACAGTTTATTACGCTTATCTCAAATCAGCTACACTGTCATCAGAAGTAGAAGCCTTATTTAATCTCATTAAATCATATGAATAGAAAAAAACTCTAACTATCAACTACCTGATAGCTAGAGTTTTTTACATTATAGGTATTAGACTAAAGTACGAAGAAATAGGATATGATCGCCGAATTTTTCATTTACCTGATACCATTCAAGGAGATTCCCAATTATAAATCTACAAAGTGTCGATAAAAAAGAACACCCCGAAAGGTGCTCTTTGTAAGTACAGTAATTCTTTCGAAGAGCATTTTGAGTGCAGTGGTTACCTTCCAATCAAACATCGCTTCACTTGTTTTCTTGGGGTAACTGTGCATAGCATATCTCTACGCGACTAAAGTCGCTAGAGCTATCCTAATTGCGCACCGCCAGTTCTCATAGAAAAAAGCACCCATAGGGCAAACCTGTGAGTGCTTTGAAACGTTGATATAATCGTATTGATTAACGTTTTGAGAATTGTGATGCTTTACGAGCTTTCTTAAGACCTGGTTTGACAAGGTTAAATTTCATACATTTAAAGAATAACTTTATATCAACTTTCAATAGCTAATTTCTGCGCTTTTATTTCATAAAATTTATATAGGTTTCATTAAAAAAGGGAAATTTACATTTCTGTTTGTTATAGATAATTAAAATGATTTCAACCGTATCAGACTATATAAAATAATCCCTTATTACACGCTGGTTAAATTTTAAGAGAAGTTGATTCTTTCAATTTCAATTGCAGTTTTAGTCAACTTAAATAATAGGTTGTCAATTTCTTTTGTTTCATCTTCACTTATTGCATCAGGGTAGTATCTTATATAATATCTGCTATTAGGAGGTAGATTAAATATAACTCTCACTTCTTCATTCTCAGTTATTATTTTTTCAAAATTCATTCGAGGATAAACTTTGTACTCCATTATTTTGATATTTGTACCAAACAACTCTAGTGATAATTCATTATGAAGAACCACACCTAGTTCTTTATCTTTTTCTAAATAAGGGTTACTAAAATCAAATTTTTCTTTTTCAAATAGAAAACTAACTTGATCATTATTTCCAATGGATACCATTCTGTTATTTACAAAAGATTCAAATAGTATTTGAGCATAATAAATGTCATCCTTCTCTAATTCATGGGGAAAATTAAACTTAATTCCAAAATATTCTTGTAGTTTTTTTAACGCATTTAAGAATTCATTGTTTTTTTCAAATACATTTGTTTGATGTTTTTCTGGAAGAAAAACTTTACCAAATATAGTTACACCTTCTTTATTAAAAGAACTAATATACCCAAAATTATCGAAATATTGATCTACAGTTTCAATGATATCATAATTTAAGTTCACAGTAAGTTCCATTACACTTGAACTTTCATTAATCAGCATTTCTACTTTGAAAAGACTGTTCTTATCTGAAACTATTTTTAATTCATCAAGACTTGGATATGGAATCCTTTTAATAGGTACCTCAACTTCATTTCCTCCCACTTTAATTTTCAAAGAAGGTAATTCAGGAAATTCTTCTGTTGAAGCAATAAATTGATTAAGAATCTTATCACCACCTATATGAATAATGGTTGGAGGATCATTTTGTAATTCTTCATCTAATTTAAAACATTTTTGTGTTCGGTACATAGCTTCAAGTAATTCTTCGATACTTTTAATTTCTATACCTTCAAATATTAATGGAAACTTTATTCTTATTTGAAAGCTATTTTTTTCTTTATTACTTTTGGGCCGTAAAACATATATATCTTTGCTGCCCTCAAGTAATTCATATGAATAACCTTCGGGGGCATTTTCGTTTAAATGCTTTTTTAAAGCTCTAGGAGCCTTAATTTTCCTAGAATCACTTTTTGAAAAGACTGATTGAAATTTTGAATTAGTCATTTACCAATCCTCCTTTAATTCATCAAAAACCATTATTTTAGAGATTAAAACATCTTTTTCTTGTAAAGAGAGTCTCTTTCCCTTCTTTTTTCTTCTAATAAAGTTAATTAATCTATCCCTATTCTGAACACTATCTACAAATATATATCTTATATCCTCAACTTCAAATTTCAAAACTCCTTCTTTTGTATTTAGAATACTATCAGTATAAATATGGCTCAGTTCTTCTGCTTTTTTATCATTCTCATCAATAAGCATTAAAGGTAGTTCGGCCTGATTAATATTAGGGATATATCTCCACTCATGTTCATCTTGAAAATTTTTCTTAACCTTTATTGTCTTGTTATCATGATCTTTACGTTTCATCACTCCACAATATGGTTTAATTATTCTAATATATTCAAAAATAAAATTTGTTAAAACACTAACATCAACATTTTCACTTGTTTCATAAGAATATTGGTCAATCAGAAAATTCATTGTACTACTTAGGTCTTTCACATTAATTGAATTCTCGTTTAAATAATGGATAGGTTGAATACCTTTCTTTATACCAAATTCTTTGTGAAATGCTATTGAAAACTTCCCATAGCCCAAATCATTAGGATCCAAAGGGTTACCCTCAGCATGATAACTAATTTGGTGTAACGGTATATCACAAAAACATGTCATAGGGATATACCATTCAGTTAAAGGTTCTGAGTTATATTTTAGATCTAAATATTCGACTTCCTCTGGATAATATCTCGGACAAATATACATATTAAGTAGAATATTCTCTAAATAGGAATACTCCCTCATAAAATTAAAAAGTGCATTAGCAGTAATTTTTGATAGTTCATTTTTACTTTTATCAATACCTGTTGCATGTAGAATATTTTTGGTCATAATAATCTCCTAGTAAATTGAATTTCTTTTTTCAATGGATAGAACATCTTATTTTTTGTTAAAAATTTATGACATCCTTAACTTTCCAAAAAATATTTAAACAATTACAAATTGTTATCTTTTTGATACTTTCCTAAAGTGGTTTCAACCAGAGCCTTGAATTCATTATCACTTAGTCTTAAATTATTTTTACAAAAATTTCTTCCAAAATAACCACTTTGTCCATTATATTCTTTTTTTCTAACAGTTATAAAATAATCTTCATGTAAATCATACAGGATATTATCTATTTCTTCTGACGTTAAACCCAGATCATATTTTAAAACCTTTGATAGAGATGGTAACCAGAACGTATTAAATCTTCTAAAAATAAAAATAGGCTTATTTTTTGAAGTAAGTATATGGCTGACTATTCGCCAAATAATAATTCTTGCACTTAACAAACTGACTTTTGAATCTGAATTGACCAGCTGGTTTGTAAAATTTTTTTCTCCTCTAGGGCCACTAATATAATTTGGATTCTGACTCCTAAAAGGAAATGCTTCAATATTAGCTATTTGCTTCGATATTTTTTCTAAGTGATTCCATTCATCAATATCAAGCGTTTCTATCAGCTTTTTTAGAGTTCCTTTCTTGTTTAAAGACTCCATTAAAAAGTGTGGTAAATAATGACTAAAATAATAACCATTTTCTTTCACCTTAGTTTCTCTTACAATTCTCAACTCATTATAGAGAATACTACTAGTATCCTCAACATCCACAATATGCTTCTTCAAATATTGAGCATCCTTCAATAAATTCTCATCCGAATCAATAATTTTTAGAGAATCATCATTGGTTATTAATTCTCTTGCATTTTTGTAGTATGTGAGAATACCACTTGATCGATTTGTTTTGAACTTTGCAATATTAGGATTAACTAAACAAAGAAAGAGTGTTGCTGTATCAATATTTCCTTTTATATGATTTGGAACACCATATCTAATACTCTTTTCAGTACTATTGGGCAAATTTTCCTCAATATTCAACCAAGAAAATGTAGTACTGTCATTTTTCAAAGAATCCAAAAAATTAGCAATTAGCGGATCTACATTTTTGTCATCCCACGGACTATATTTCTGAAATAGTTTAGAAGAACTCTCAATTACACCCAATTTTTCAATGTACGTGTTAGCTAATTTACATAAACTCTTTTTTTCACTGTAAAGTTGTTCTCTTGCTGTTCTCATTTGTAACTTAGTCTATTCCTCACATTTTTAAATCCTTTTTACATTAATTTCATTATAACACTAAATATTAGCAAATTCCGATATCTTTTAAAAAATTTGTGCCTCCATTGTAACCATATCCATCATACTATTTTGTATAACTTTCCGAAAAAGACTTATTTTTCCGAAAGTTTTATATTTGCTGTTATAATAGACATTTCTAGATATTTCCATTATATAGTGGTTGCCATCCAATCAAACATCGCTCTACTTGTTTTCTTGAGGCAACTGTGCATAGCATATCTCTATGCGACTAAAGTCGCTAGAGCTAGCCTAATTGTGTACCGCCAGTTCTCATACAAAAAAACACCTTGCAAGTTGCAAAGTATTTTCGTTTGTATTGTGCTTCCCAGCAACGAATTAACGTTTTGAGAATTGTGATGCTTTACGAGCTTTCTTAAGACCTGACTTGGAAAGCATGAGTTTCAGTTGGACTAAAAACAGCGCAATATCAAGGCTTTTCAGAACTAAAACTACTTATTCATTTCATAAAATTTGAATCAATATTTTTTAAATAGGGTAATAGTTCAGTTCTGTATGCTGATAATATACAAAAGGAACACTTCAGTCTTTGAAGCGTTCCTTTTGCATTCTTGCAAAAAAATTATATCGTTAAAATTTAAACTCTAGAAAATGACTTATCTTTTTTTCAAATCTGTCGCTACCTATGCCATGTTTAAAACCGTAAGTCTCATACATAGAATTTTTCATTACATATTGAATAGATTTCATAACACTTTTTTTATCATTTGATAATGTGAGATATAGTTGTTGCAACTCTTCTAACGAATTCCTTTCTAACATTGCCATCCACATTCTTAATATACTTACAACAACATCCGATAATTGAATAAAAACATCATTATCAGACTTTACAAATTTGTAATTCGCTTTTTTCCCAGAAAATTCTACAGGAGATTCTTCTAGTTTTTCTTGAATAGTATATTCTTCATCAAATATGTGCTCTGAATTGTAGTAACTAACTATGGAATTTGCATACACAGAATAGTAATTTTCAATCATAAGACCAGCTTTATTCGATGTTGGCAATATTAAATCTTTTTTTTTATGAGCTTTAAGTGACTGCCTTATGTATTCCATATTAAAATCCACAACAGTTGGATTAAATCTCTCAATCCAACTTAACAATTCATTAATAAATTGCTCCTGATTGGTAACATTAGGGTATTCAAAATACTTCATGAAATTTACAAACCAATCTTTATCTTTTTTTATATAATAATACAGTGAATTTTTTAAGTCTCTACTAAAATATAACCCTCCAATAGCCGATTCTGGCAACATATCAATTATATCAACTATACTAAAATAAAAATTATCTAAATATGTGTAATGTATCCAACAGTTATTTTTTTCCAACCACTCAACAAAGATTTTAAACTTCGGTTTAGAAAGTAATTCTATAAAATTTTTAGACTTTTGCTGAATATGCTTAAATTTTATCTCTCTCATATTGAACTGCAATTTTAAATTATCAACCAGTTCATCTGTAATGCTTTGCTGTAAGATTTTTCCTTTTTCAAAAGCTAGACCACCCAAAATAAAATATGCATGTTCGTCAAAATTAAAGCCTTCTTCTGTCAACTTAAAAACTCTAGCATTATTGGTTTCATCATAGTATAAGACATACTCTTTATCCATATTTGGAATATTATGCAAACTAGCAATATTCTCTATCATTCCTGTATAATCCATTCCACTTACCTCAGAATTCTAAAATTTCCATTCTTCTTGTATTTCTAAAAATGCAGCCCTCAGCTCCGCTATTGCTTTGTACCTCAAATTATGATTAGAATTCAAGCCTTTTTCCATAAATTCTTTTAGTTTTGGAAAATCAAATTTATTCATATTTTTATATCTTCCAGTTAAAACAAAATAAATTAATTTCGAGAGTGCGTAATATTCGTATTGCTTGTTGTAATTTTTAAACCCTTCTGTACTTAAACTAGATACATCATTAAAATATCCACGAACTTCTGTTTCTAATGATGTCAGCTGGCTATCAACTGTTTTAACTAATCCAAAGTCAGCAATTTTTACGACAACCTCATCTTGATATTTTTTGAGTAAAACATTTTTGGGACTAATATCTCTATGCAAAACCCCAATTCTGTCAAACACTTCAAAAGCCCTAATTATTTGTAAACAGAGCTTTCTACGTATCATAAAATTGAGCTTCTGATTATTCTTCAAAATAAAATCATATAATGAAAAATCTGCGAACTCCATGAAGTATTCATTTTTATTTTTATCTAAACGATAAACTTCTAATACATAAGGAGAATTTATGGATTTCATAACTTCATACTCTTTATAAAATCTCTCCAACTCTTTAGCATCTAAATCAGTCCTAGCTCTTTTCACAACAAAATATTTATCATAGAAATCATCAAAGTATTTAAAAACCTGAGCATACGACCCTTCACCAATAGGGAACAATTTAAAACCAGATTCAACTCCCCCACTTTTTTTATTAATAGTATCTCCAATAAAAAATATAGGTAGTTCGTATTTAATTTCATTTTGCTCCATATCTGTAGGAATAGAACTTCCATTATACTCCATAAGGAATTGATTACATTTTTGAAATATTTCACCATATTCTTTATCAACTGTAAAACCAATATTCTTTAATTCCGAAATCTTTGATAACCTATCCACAATGTTGATACAAGCCAGCAATTTCCTACTTGAATCCGCCAAATAGTAAAAATTTTCCTGCTTCATTCTAGAGTTCATTTCACGCAAAAGTAGATTTACATGGTAATGAATACTTGATAATAGCAAAGAAAGACGTTCTCCAAAATCTTCTTGATATAGATACTGATTGTCTGATTGAAATCCATTTGAAAATGTCTCAATAAAATCAACTTCTATTGATTTTATTTTATTAGATAACTCTGCAGTCATATTTCCATCAATTATGCTCATGATACACCATTTCCTTACTACATGTTACTAAAACCAAGCACCTTAATATTGCTTACATAAGGTGATGGTTCTTTGTCATAAACCTATTATAATATTTTTCTTTTTTATATTCTACTTATCCATATCTCTCAGCGCATACTCGCATGCTTGAATGACAAAGCTTGAAAAAGTTACACCCTTGTCTTGTATTGCTTTCTCAATTTCTTCAATCAGTAGAATTAAAGCTAATAAAAAACTAGCTCTCAAAGAAAGTAAAAAGTTTGAAGAATTAGCATTAAATGAGGAGTAACTTAAACAATGGCTACAAGCATTTGATGAAGATCTAAAAAATGATCGAATGGAATTAAAAGATTATGCTTTGTTCTATACGACATTCTTTTTATCATATAGAAAATCAGAAACCTATGCTCTCCAATGGAAACATATCAATTATTAAAAAAATGAAATTCTCATTGAACAAACATTAGACAAATTCGGGAATCTGAAATCAACCAAAGGAAATAAAAAAACTCTATTTAAAGCTCCTAAAGAACTAATAAATATCCTGACCGATTGGAAAATAGAACAAAAAAGCAACTAAAGCTGTTTGGAATCAGACAGAATGAAAAGCAATTCGTTTTCACATACAATAATAGAAAAAACGGTATTAACGTTCCACTTCATATTGATTACCTTAATCATCGAATGAATACTATTCGAAGAAGACATCCGGAACTTCCTCCAGCATCTCCTCACAAATTAAAACACACTGGAGCAACTTTGGCAAGACGGGCTGGAACATCATTAAATGCTATTTCAGAAGCACTTACTCATAGTGACATCTAAATAACGAAGACTTATGTCAATACTACAGAAACAGTAAATCAAACAGCAGGAGAAATAGCCTTTAGAAGTCTCAAAAAGCAATAGGGTGAACTTGGGGTGAATTTTGGGGTGAACTTTAGTTTTTTGAACACAAAAAGACATCCAAGAGAAAATTCTTGAATGTCTGTAAACGTTGATATAATCGTGTCGATTAACGTTTTGAGGCAACTGACTCTGTCAGGTTTCAGCCACATTTGTAAGCGACTAAAGTCGCAACAACTGTGTCAATTGCACCAATTTAAGTATGAAAGTACAAAAAGAACACCCCGAAAGGTGCTCTTTGTAAGTATCGTAATTCTTTCGAATTAACGTTTACTAAATTGTGATGCTTTACGAGCTTTCTTAAGACCTGGTTTCTTACGTTCAACTTTACGTGAGTCACGTGTAAGAAGTCCTGCGCGTTTCAATGAATCGCGGAAGTCTGGGTCTACTTGAAGAAGGGCACGAGCGATACCGTGACGGATAGCTCCTGATTGACCAGCGTATCCACCACCTACAACGTTAACGAAAACGTCGTATGAACCTACAGTTGAAGTAACTGCGAATGGTTGGTTGATGACAAGACGAAGGTCAGCGTGTGGGATGTACTCTTCAACATCTTTTTTGTTAACAGTGATTTTACCAGTTCCTGGAACAAGGCGAACGCGTGCAACAGCGTTTTTACGACGTCCAGTACCTGCATATTGTGCTTGTGACATACTTTATTGTTCCTTTCCTTAGATAAGTCCTGAAATGTCAAGAACTTCTGGTTGTTGTGCAGCGTGAGTGTGCTCAGCTCCAACGAATACTTTCAATTTCATACCTTGAGCACGGCCAAGAGTATTGTGTGGAAGCATACCTTTAACTGATTTTTCGATCAAACGTACTGCATTTTTAGAACGAAGTTCACCAGCAGAGATTTGTTTCAATCCACCTGGGTGGTTTGAGTGAGTGTAGTAGATCTTATCAGTTGCTTTTTTACCAGTCAATTTAACTTTTTCAGCATTGATAACGATTACGAAGTCACCTGTATCAGTGTGTGGTGTAAATGTTGGTTTGTTTTTTCCGCGAAGTACGCTAGCAACAACTGCTGAAAGGCGTCCAAGAGGTACATCAGTTGCGTCAACAACGTACCATTTGCGTTCTACTTGGCCTGGTTTAGCCATGAATGTAGTTTTGTTCATGATTTCTCCTATATGAATATCGTTTTTGTTTACTGGGCGGATGTTCCGGTCCGCGGGGTATTTGAAAGGTTCCGGGGCCTTACAAATGGGGTAAACAATACCGTCTACTATCATACCAAATTTTACTACTAAAAGTCAATAGATATGTAAAATATTTTTACCGATTTCGGTGTTTAACATCTAGAAAAACCTCGCTTTTGCGAGGCTCTCCTATTTGTAAGCTAAGGCACGTTTAAAGGTTTTCCAGATTCCCAAATCATCCGTTTGAAGGACTAGGCTGGCATACATACGTCCGATAAAGACTGTCGCAGTGACTGCAAAAGCAATCGTTATGGCAAGAGAAATCCAAGCTTCCAGACCACTTGCATAACCATTTATAGCTCTAAATGGCATAAAGAAGGTCGAAATGAAAGGAATGTAGGAACCAATTTTCAAAACTAAATTGTCACCAGCAGCACCTAGAGAAGTTACACCGACAAATCCTGCTATAATCAAGATCATCAATGGCGACAAGGCCTTTCCTGAATCCTCAGGGCGAGAAACCATGGATCCTAGGAAGGCTGCCAAAACAACGTACATAAAGAGACTAACCAAGACAAACAATAAGGTATTGAGCGAGAAGGCCTCTCCCAAGTGGTTTAAAATACCAGATTGTGCCAAGATAGGGATATCTTTAAAGAGCAGAATGGCAGCAAGTCCACCCACGACGTAAATCCCAATATGGGTCAAAATCACAAGAAGCAGAGCCAGCATGCGAGCGTAGAAATAATGACTAGCTCTGATACTAGAAAAGACCACTTCCATGATTTTGGTTCCTTTCTCGCTGGCTACTTCCTGAGCAGTGACGCTAGCATAAGTAATCAAAATCATATAAAGGAAGAAACCGAGCCCTGCGGCCGCAATGGTTTGAACAATTTTTTTATTTTCCTTGGATTCATCAATCTTCTCAGTGAAGTCAACGGTTTGGCTCAAGCGTTTTTCCTGTTCTTGAGACAAATTGGCTGCTGAGCGATTGAGTTGGTATTGCAGTTCATTTAACTTATTGGTTACTGCTAGTTTGATGCCACTTTCAAGAGAGGTTTCACCATGATAGACGGCTTTGATGACACTATCCTCTTGGTCGACGGTTAGGTAACCCTTGATTTTCTCATCCTTGATAGCAGTTTGGGCACTGGCTTCATCCTTATAATCAAAGTTGATACCATTAGTACCCTTGAGCCCTTCTTCCACAGATGGCACTGTTGTTACTACCGCTATCTTGCTATTCTTGGCCATAGAAGACCCTTGGAGATAGCCGATTCCTACAGATAAGGCTAAAAAGAGGAACGGCGAAATCACCATAAAGAAGAAACTCCACGACTTGACATGTCGAAGATAGGTTTCCTTCATTACAATCCACATATTTCTCATACTTCCACCCCTGATTCTAGTTTAAAGATTTCATCGATTGTTGGAGCTTGTTGGTCAAAGGTCGCGATGTATTGACCTTGAGTGAGGATTGGGAAGAGTTCTCTTCCAGCGCTCTCATCATCTAGGATCAATTTCCAACTGCCTTGCTTGGTCAAGCTAACCTGTTTGACGTGAGGAAGTTTTTCCAATTCTTCCTTGCTTCGTTCACTTGAAACAAAGAGACGTGTTTTCCCGTATTGATTGCGAACATCCTGAACTGGTCCATGCAAGACCACACGTCCATCTCGTATCATCAGAATATCATCGCAAAGCTCCTCAACATTGGTCATGACATGGTCAGAAAAGATAATGGTCGCACCACGCTCTTTCTCTTTCAAGATGACCTGTTTGAGCAACTCAGTATTGACTGGATCCAAACCACTAAAAGGTTCATCCAAGATAATCAAGTCTGGCTCATGGATTAGGGTGATAATCAGCTGAATTTTCTGCTGATTCCCTTTGGAGAGGCTCTTGATTTTGTCGGTCAATTTGCCCTTCACTTCCAATTTTTCCATCCATTGAGGGAGTTTTTCCTTGACCTCCTTAGCATCCATGCCTTTTAGAGTAGCCAAGTAGCGAACTTGCTCAAGGACTGTCAACTTGGGCATGAGGCTACGTTCCTCAGGCAGATAGCCAATCCGAGCGTAGGTTTCCTGACGAATCTCCTGCCCATCCAGACTGATTTCTCCTTGATACTCCAAAAATTTCAACATACTGTGGAAAATCGTTGTTTTCCCAGCACCATTTTTCCCGACCAGTCCCAGAATCCGTCCTGGGCTTGCCTGAAAATCGACACCAAACAAGACTTGCTTGGAACCGAAACTTTTCTCTAGATTTCTTACTTCTAGCATTTTCCACCTCCGAAATATGTTGCACTTATTATACTCCTTTTTGATAGCCTTTACAAGAATTTATGTACATTTTTATCTTATTCATCCTTCCTTAAAAACTAAACTCTCTAAGGATTTTAAGTACCCAAGTGATAGAACAATTATAGCCCATTAAAGTGCATACAGGTGCTTTTACTCCCCAATTGCCCATTTTTGATCCTGAATTGTCATTTTGAAAAGCAAGAATCCACCCCGAAGGATGGATTGGTGAGTTAACGCACTTCTGCCTTGACTTTTTCTTCAAGTGATGCTTGGATTTTTTCCATGTAGCGTGCGACTTCTTCATCGGTCAGGCTATCTTCTGGATTTTGGAAGGTCAAGCTATAGGCCATTGACTTCATACCAAGTCCCAATTTTTCGCCTGAGAAGACGTCAAAGAGTTTGATATCTGTCAAACGTTTCACGCCGGCAGCTTGGATTGCGTCTACAACTTCTTGGTGAGTGACTTCTGCCTTGAGAAGTAGAGCAATATCACGACTAACAGCTGGGAATTTGGTAATTTCCACAAATGGAGCAGCAGGTTGAAGCGCAGCTTCGATGGCTGAAAGGTTGAGCTCAGCTACATACGTTTCTGGGATATCATAGGCCTTCGCAGTGACTGGATGCACTTGGCCAAGGAAACCAAGAACTTGGTCACCGAGCGAAATCACGGCTGTACGTCCTGGATGGAGGCTTGCCATCTCTGCTGTTGCTGTATAAGTCACTTCAAGCCCCAAGCTAGCAAAAAGCGCTTCAAGGATTCCCTTAGCATAGAAGAAATCAACTGGAACTGCTGCCGTTTGGAAGTCTTTTTCAGCAACCAAGCCTGTCAAGGCAAAGGCAAAGCTGTTGATTTCGTTTGGTAGGTCTTCTTTTGGATTGCCTGTTTGTTCAAAGACTTTTCCAATCTCATAAAGAGCCAAGTTTTTGTTCTTACGAGCCACGTTGTAGGCCACCGTATCAAGGATACCAGAAATCATATTTTGACGGAGGACAGAACGGTCCACAGTCATTGGCCACATAAGTTCTGTAAGGTTACTTGGTTGAGCCGTAAACTCAACTGCTTTTTCAGGAGTTGTCAGAGCGTAGGTGATGATCTCTGTCAAACCTGCTCCTTCGGCAATAGTACGAACTTGACGACGAAGTTTTTGTGTCGCTGTCAATTCACCTGCTGTACCGTCATCTTTTGGAAGACTGGTTGGCAAGCGGTCATATCCATAGATACGAGCGATTTCTTCAAAGAGGTCTGCTTCGATAGTGATATCCCAACGACGACGGGGTACGCTGACTGTAAATGATTCTGCATTACCAGAAAGACCAAAACCAAGACGACGGAAAACATCTTCTACATCAGCGTATGAAAGTTCCGTACCAAGGACACGGTTGACGTCAGCCAGAGTTGAAGATACTTCTACATCTGAAGTGTCAAGCTCACCCGCTGAAACGATGCCCTTACGCACCGTCGCATCTGCAAGCTCAGCAATCATGCTAGCTGCAGCATCAAGAGCTTCATTGACTGTTGCCACATTGATCCCTTTTTCAAAGCGAGAAGACGACTCAGAACGAAGATTCAAGCGACCGCTGGTCTTACGAATGGATGTGCCATTGAAAACAGCAGCTTCTAACACAACACGACTAGATTTTTCAGAGATTTCTGTAGCCTCTCCACCCATGACACCTGCAAGGGCGACTGGCTTGTCAGCAACAGTGATGACTAAGTCATTTGCTTCCAACTCGCGTTCTTCACCGTCTAAGGTCACCAATTTTTCACCAGCATGCGCTTCACGTACACGGATGTCAGTCCCTTCAAAGGTATCCAAGTCAAAGGCATGCATGGGTTGACCAAAGTAAAGCAAGATGTAGTTGGTCACGTCCACTACGTTATTGATTGGACGAATACCTTCATTCATGAGAAGGTTTTGCAACCATTGTGGACTTGGTGCGATGGTCACATTGTCCAAGATACGGGCCGCATAGTATGGCGCCTTATCTGTTTCAATGCTGACAGAAAGAACATCTGTAGCGGCTTGGTCTGTTTCTGAAAGAGCAAATTCTTTAAAGTTAACTGCCTTGTCATAGATAGCTGCTACTTCGTGAGCCACACCCTGCATAGAAAGAGCGTCCGCACGGTTTGGCGTGATAGAAAGTTCGATGATTTCATCATCCAAGTCTAGGTAAGAAAAGACTTCGTCCCCAGGAACTGCATCTTGAGGCAAGATTTGGATACCATCTGCGAATTCCTTTGGTACAACAGAGTCAGAAATTCCCAATTCACCAAGGGAACAGATCATTCCAAGTGACTCCAAGCCACGGATTTTCCCTTTTTTAATCTTGTAATTATCAGCAATACGAGCTCCCGGAAGTGCCACCATGACCTTGATACCAGCACGCACATTTGGGGCACCACAAACGATTTGACGGGCTTCTTCTTCGCCAACGTTAACCTGACAGACATGCAAGTGAGTTTCTGGCACATCTTCGCAAGACAAAACCTCACCGACGACAATTTTTGAGAGACCGGTAGCCGGTGATTCGACACCTTCTACCTCGATCCCTGTAGTTGACATTTTTTCAGCCAACTCTTGTGATGGTACATCAATGTCCACCAACTCTTTTAACCATTTATAAGATACTAACATAATTCTGATTCTAAGATCCCATCAAGTAAGATCTTTTCAATTCCTTTCTTTTTCTTCGAGTCAGTCGTTTCTTTTTTAGCTATATGAAATGTGAGCGACTGCATAGGACTGTGTTTCAGGTTTCAATCTTATTTAAACTGTTCTGAGAAGCGGACATCCCCTTGGTAGAAGCTACGGATATCGTTGATTCCGTAACGGAGCATAGCTACACGCTCTTGTCCAAGACCAAAGGCAAAACCAGAGTATACTGTCGCATCAATACCACTCATCTCAAGGACACGTGGGTGAACCATACCGGCACCCATGATTTCGATCCAACCTGTTTTCTTACATACGTTACAGCCTTCTCCACCACACTTAAAGCAGGAAACATCCACCTCAACAGATGGCTCTGTGAATGGGAAATAAGATGGACGCAAACGAATTTGACGCTCTTCACCAAACATTTTTTGAACGATTAACTGAAGCGTTCCTTGAAGGTCTGCCATAGAGATATTTTTCCCAACAACCAAGCCTTCGATTTGATGGAATTGGTGACTGTGGGTCGCATCGTCCGTATCACGACGGAACACACGTCCTGGTGAGATCATTTTCAAAGGACCTTTTGAAAAATCATGAGCATCCATAGCACGCGCCTGAACTGGAGACGTGTGAGTACGGAGCAAGATTTCTTCAGTGATATAGAAAGTGTCCTGCATATCGCGAGCTGGATGATCTTTCGGAAGGTTCATACGTTCAAAGTTGTAGTAGTCTTGCTCCACTTCAAAACCATCCACGACTTGGTAACCCATCCCGATGAAAATATCTTCGATTTCTTCACTGGTTTGTGTGAGGACATGACGGTGACCAGTCGCAACTGGGCGGCCTGGAAGTGTCACATCGATACTCTCGCTAGCTAATTGAGCTGCGACTTTCTTTTCTTCCAAAAGCTTAGCTGTTTCTTCAAAAGCAGCTGTCAAGACATCACGAGCTTCATTGACGTGTTTCCCGATGATTGGGCGCATCTCAGCAGAGACATCTTTCATCCCTTTAAGGATTTCAGTAAGCGATCCTTTTTTCCCTAGGACAGAGACACGCAAATCTTGCATCTCTTTTTCATTTTCAGCAGTAATCTGCTTCAAGCTTGCCAGCGTTTCTTCGCGAAGCGCTTTTAATTGTTCTTCAATAGTTGACATAATTCCTCCATCAGTCGCTCGTAGATAAAAAGAAAACCACATGCCAAAAACTCCACTCGGAGCGTTGACACGCGGTACCATCCGTTTTCATCTGACAAGTCAGACCTTCATTTCTAAATCCATACGCAAGTGAATTCACTCAGCTTTCATATAGAGAGCTTGCAGTCATGGCTCTCCTCCCTGATATACTTCCCTTGAGTTACTAGTCTTGCGGATTCCTATTCAATTACTACATAGTTTATCAGATTTTTAGTTAAAAAACAAGTTAGACCAGACTAATTTCAATATAAAAAGGAACAAGACGCAATGCACTACCTATTTGTAAGATCTGTTTCATCCGCTTTCCTTTTCAATAAAAGAGTTGCTGCTTGATTAAAACCATCGCACCAGTTATACCATTTTGCTTCATACTCATCTTGAGCTAAGATACAGTCTTTTAAATCCAAAACAGAGTAAATCTTTCTTTCCTCGCAAGCTTGCGCATAAAGATAATACAGTTCATCGTCACCATCTCTATCCCACTCAGCAGAAATCATATTCCTACCCGCCAATAAAGCTTGATAAGCCCTGTGATGGCCATCTGTAATCAACAAGCAATCTCCGAACGCAAGAATACTGATTGGAGCAACATTGATTATTTCTGCCGACTGATAAAGTGTCTGGATGCCTTCTAGTTTCTTTTCTGATAAGTACAGTTGAGTCGGATGGAGAGCTTTTATGTTGACTTTCATTTCTTTCTCCTCAAGGGAATTCGATATTCACTTCTGCTTGCCTTTAAATCGCCATTGGAAGCGGAGCTTATCGTAGAAGGGAAATTCGATAAACAGGACTCCCAAGCCCACACAGAGACTGGCAAGAACATCTGATGGATAGTGAACTCCCAGATAGACCCTTGATACCAGTACACTGACTAGGTAGAACCCTAGCACGATTTGCACGATTTTTCTCCAGACTGGATCTTTAATTCGTTGACTGAGAATGACAATCAGAGTGCCTACCATCAGCGTTACTGCCAGAGAATGCCCACTTGGAAAAGAAAATCCTTTCTCCTCTACCAGATGTAAGATAGCTGGTCGTGGGCGCTGGTAGATGTTTTTAAAGGTCACGATTAAAAGACCAGCCAAAGCCAGGTTGCCCATCATAAAGAAACTTTCTATCTTCCACTGCTTACGATAAAAGATAAAGGCTGCAATGGCAACCCAGGTGATAATTACCGGGATATCAATCAAATGCGTAAGCGCACGGAATAGAACTGTCAAATAATCTGGTAAGTCCCCACGAATAGCTGTCTGAATCGGTTGATCAAAACCGACCAGCGTTTCAGGATAGAACTTAACCATATAGCCAAGAAGGACGAAAAGTAAAAGGGCAAAACTGCCCTTCATTAAAAATGTTTGTTTATCTCTCATAATGTTTTAAGGTTGGTTTCAAGAGGACGTATAACAACCAGAATGAAACGGCAAAGATGACACCTTCAATCAGGTTAAAAGGTAATACCATGGTCATTAGGTAGTTGGAAAGTCCCAAAATTTTTCCAATATCAAAGTTAGCAAACTGCGCGTACAAGGGAACAGCATAGACATAGTTGAGAACCAACATCGCTGAAGTCAATCCTATAGTTCCCGCTAGAGATGCTAGTAGGAAACGAAGGGTGCTACGTTCCTTTTTCCAAATCAAACCAAAAGCGATAACAAAAACTCCCAAGGCTACGATATTCATTGGCAAGCCAATGTAGGTATTCACTCCCTGGCTATTCAGAAGCAACTTCAAGAGTGATCGAAGCAAGAGAATCCCTAGAGCAGCAGGCAAATCCATCACCACCAAGCCCACAAGGACTGGCAAGATACTAAACTCGATCTTGAGGAAGGTCGCCGCTGGCAATAGCGGAAAGTCAAAGTACATCAGCACAAATGAAATGGCTGATAAAATCGCAATGGTCGAAAGTCGACGTGTGTTTGTCATAACAGGTTCCTCCAATTTTCTATAAAATCAGAAGAAGTTGGAAAGGATCCCTCTATCTATTCTCACTTTTTATATCCCAAAAGTTCCCTCTCACTCTTTTGAGCAAGCGGTTGCAATTTATCTATAAACTCGTCCGAACAGACAAAGCCATTCTTTCGTCTTCTCCCATCCAGACTATACTGTCGGTTGTGGAATCGCACCACATCAGCTTGCGCTCGCGGACTTCTTTAACTAAGATATTTTGGATTAATCTAGGCGTCGCAGTCGAAGATAATACTTGAGTATATCGAGACAAGACAACGAAGAGTAAGCCAAAATAGCTAGTTAAAGTCACCGCCGGTCGGGAATTTCACCCAGCCCTGAAGACCCTTCAATCATAACAAAAAACGCTTGCAAGTGCAAGCATTTTGATTATTTCAATTTATCTGCTTCATAGGTGTGAACGAGCTCCAAATCGGCAAAATCTTGCTGACGAAGAGCCTCATAGACAATCATGCATACGGCATTGGAAACATTGAGGCTGCGAACATGCTCATCATTCATAGGAATACGGAGAGCTTTCTCTGGATGTTCACGCATAAAGTCCTCTGGCAACCCCTTGTCTTCACGTCCAAAGAGAAAATAATGGTCCTCATCGCTTGCCAAATTCGCCTCAGAATAAACTTTTTCAGCAAATTTCGAAATCAGATAGATTTTTCCCTTCATCTGAGACATAAAGTCTGCCAAATTCTCATAAAAATGAATCTCAAGCTTATCCCAATAATCCAAACCTGCTCGCTTCATCTTGCGATCATCAATGGGAAAGCCCATTGGTTTGATGATGTGGAGGGGAGAATTGGTCGCAGCGCAAGTACGCGCAATGTTCCCAGTATTTTGTGGAATCTGAGGTTCAAATAATACAATGTGATTTGTCATGACTGGCTTCCTTTTATCATTGCAAAAAAATAGCCACACTGCCCGGAGTCAAGCTCAGCAAACAGCGTGGTTAAGGCGTCGTTAACTTACCTCACAACAGGTTTGAAGTAAATCAGCGAAACTACTTTCTTAGTATAACACTTTCAGAATCAATGTCAATAGAAACGACTTGATTTTTTTACTTTTTTGATGATATCTTCATGTTTGGTCATTCCATTTCTGAAAAGAGATAGTAAAATCACTTCAAATCAGAGACGTTGTTATAGAAGTTAAGCAAATTTATCTTCAAAAACTTGAAAAAGTTCTTTCTTCCCGCAAAAATCGGCTTGGCAAGTGCATTTTTTGCTAAAAAAGGGTATGATAGTTACATCATGAAAAAGTAGGTTTTTTATATGAAAATTGTCCTTGTTGGTGGAGGGAAAGTCGGTTTTGCCCTCTGTCGTTCACTAGTAGCGGAAAACCATGACGTTGTCCTCATCGAGCAAAATGAAGCTGTACTGAACCATATTGTCAGCCGCTTTGATATCATGGGCCTCCTTGGAAATGGTGCTGACTTTGCCATCTTGGAGCAAGCCGGTGTTCAAGAGTGCGATATCTTTATCGCCCTAACCGAATACGATGAAGTGAATATGATTTCAGCGGTACTTGCTAAAAAAATGGGCGCTAAAGAAACCATCGTTCGGGTGCGAAATCCTGAATACTCTAATGCCTATTTTAAAGAGAAAAATATTCTTGGATTTTCACTTATCGTTAACCCAGAACTCTTAGCAGCCCGTGCCATCTCAAATATCATCGATTTCCCTAATGCCCTCTCAGTTGAGCGTTTTGCTGGAGGTCGTGTCAGCCTGATGGAGTTTGTTATCAAAGATTCTAGCGGTCTTTGTCAAATGCCAATCTCAGACTTCCGTAAAAAATTTGGCAATATCATTGTCTGTGCTATGGAAAGAGACCATCAACTCATGATTCCAAGTGGTGATGTCACTATCCAGGACAAGGATCGGATTTTTGTTACGGGAAATCGTGTGGATATGATGCTTTTCCACAACTATTTCAAATCGCGTGCAGTGAAAAGTTTACTTATCGTTGGAGCTGGAAAAATTGCTTATTATCTACTTGGCATTTTAAAAGACAGTCGCATTGATATCAAGGTTATCGAAATTAATCCTGAAAGAGCTCGTTTCTTTAGTGAAAAATTCCCTAATCTCTATATTGTTCAGGGAGATGGAACTGCAAAAGACATATTACTAGAAGAAAGTGCTCCCCACTATGATGCAGTCGCAACCTTAACTGGGGTTGATGAGGAAAACATCATCACCTCTATGTTTCTTGACCGTGTTGGTGTCCAGAAAAACATCACCAAGGTCAACCGGACCAGCCTCCTAGAAATTATCCATGCGCCTGATTTTTCAAGTATCATCACACCGAAAATCATCGCAGTGGATACCATTATGCACTTTATCCGTGGTCGAGTAAACGCTCAGTACTCAGACCTTCAAGCCATGCACCATCTAGCAAACGGTCAAATTGAAACCCTCCAATTCCATATCAAGGAAGCTAATAAAATGACTGCCAAACCTCTATCACAGTTGAAATTGAAAAAAGGAGTTCTCATCGCAGCCATTATCCGAAAAGGAAAAACAATCTTCCCTACTGGAGAGGATATGCTTGAGGTAGGAGACAAGTTACTCGTGACGACCTTATTGCCAAACATCACCAAAATTTATGATTTGATTGAGAGGTAAAAAATGAATAAAAGTATGATTCGTTACCTCCTCTCCAAACTTCTCTTGATTGAGGCTATTCTCCTCCTAGTGCCTGTGAGTGTAGCGACCTATTATCAAGAATCCAGTCAAGTATTTATCGCTCTCTTTTCTACGATTGGAATTTTAGTCCTTCTCGGTGGTCTAGGCGTTTTACGAAAACCAAAAAATCAACGGATTTATGCCAAGGAGGGGGTCTTAATCGTTGCCCTCTGTTGGATTCTCTGGTCTTTCTTTGGTGGCTTACCCTTTGTCTTTTCAGGACAAATTCCAAGTGTTATCGATGCCTTCTTTGAAATTAGTTCTGGTTTCACAACGACTGGTGCTACTATTCTGAACGATGTTTCAGTTCTCAGTCGTTCTCTCCTCTTCTGGCGAAGCTTTACCCACTTGATTGGAGGGATGGGAGTACTCGTCTTTGCGCTTGCTATTATGGACAATGCTAAGAATAGTCACTTGGAGGTGATGAAAGCAGAGGTACCTGGGCCTGTCTTTGGTAAGGTTGTATCCAAGCTAAAAAACACTGCCCAGATCCTCTATCTCCTTTACCTCGGGCTCTTCTCCCTCTTTGTGATTATCTACTACCTAGCAGGTATGCCTCTCTACGATAGTTTTGTCATCGCTATGGGAACAGCAGGAACCGGAGGATTCACCGTCTACAACGATGGAATTGCCCACTATGGCAGTCCCCTGATTACCTATCTTGTCAGTTTTGGCGTCCTGGTTTTCGGGGTCAATTTTAACCTGTATTACTTCCTCATGCTCCGTCGGGTCAAGGCCTTCTTTGGAGATGAAGAACTGCGGGCTTATATGATCATTGTACTGGTGTCTACAGGCTTGATCACCCTCAACACCCTCCACCTTTACCAAGGTGTGTCTAAGAGTTTTGAGATGGCTCTCTTCCAAGTGTCCAATATCATCACGACAACTGGATTTGGTTACGGAGATATTACCAACTGGCCCCTCTTCTCCCAGTTTATCCTCCTCTTCCTCATGGGAATCGGTGGCTCAGCTGGTTCAACTGCTGGTGGTCTCAAAATTATCCGTGGACTCATCCTCACAAAAATTGCCAAAAATCAGATTTTATCTATTTTATCCCCTCACCGTGTCTTGACTCTGCATGTCAATAAAACCGTGATTGATAAGGATACCCAGCACAAGATTCTTAAGTATTTTGCTATCTATATGATGATTATTCTCTCTCTCATCTTTATCGTCAGTCTTGATAGCAATGATTTTCTAGTCGTGACCAGTGCGGTTTTCAGCTGTTTTAACAATATCGGACCTATTCTAGGTACAACCTCTAGTTTTGCCATCTTCAGTCCCATCTCTAAAATCCTCCTCTCATTTGCAATGATTGCAGGCCGCTTAGAGATTTACCCAATTTTGCTACTCTTTATGAAACGCACTTGGTCTAAACGTTAATTATAATACAATTCCCCTTTTACAAGCTAGTAAAAGGGGATTTTTTCTATTAAAAATGAGAAGACCTTTCGGTCCTCTCCTAATTTGTTTATTTTTTAAGAGCTTCCTTGTATAGAGCAACTTCTGCTTGATTGGCCCAAACATAGTGACCTGGACGGATTTCCACCATAGACGGCTTGTCTGTCTCATAATCATGTTGATCAGGATCGTAAACTTTCAAGACTTTCTTGCGTTCCAAGATTGGATCTGGAATCGGTACAGCAGATAGAAGCGCCTGAGTATATGGGTGGACAGGATTGTTAAACAATTCCTCTGTCTCCGCCACTTCGACGATAACTCCCTTATAGATAACTGCGATACGATCTGAGATAAAGCGAACAACTGACAAGTCATGCGCGATAAAGAGATAAGTCAAGCCCAACTCTTTTTGGAACTTCTTGAGCAAGTTCAAAACTTGCGCACGCACTGATACGTCCAAGGCTGAAATTGGCTCATCCGCAATAACGAAATCAGGTTCCATCACAAGGGCACGGGCAATCCCGATACGCTGACGTTGACCACCAGAAAACTCGTGTGGATAACGGGTCAAGTGTTCTTTCAAAAGTCCAACTTCATGAATCATCTTTTGAACTTTTTCTTTTCGATCTTCTTCATCTTTAAACAAGTGGTAGTTGTAAAGACCTTCAGAGATGATATAGTCAACTGTCGCACGCTCATTCAAGCTGGCTGCAGGGTCCTGGAAAATCATCTGGATACGACGGATTAAGTCTGCTGATTCCTTATGAGATTTTTTCCCATTAATTTTCTGGCCATCAAAGATGATTTCACCTTTACTGGTATTATTTAGACCAATAATAGCACGACCAATCGTTGTTTTCCCACTTCCAGACTCACCAACAAGAGAGAAGGTTTCTCCCTTGTTGATAAAGAAGTTGGCGTTTTTAACCGCAACAAACTTCTTACTTCCTTCACCGAAGGAAATTTCTAAATCTTTAATTTCTACTAATTTTTCAGACATTCCCTTCCTCCTAGTCTTCTAGATGAGCAAAGCCCATTTTATCACGAATCTTGTCATGCAAATCTGCAATGACCCCGGGTTTTTCAACTTTAGGAGCATTCTCATGAAGCAACCAAGTCTTAGCCCAGTGGGTATCAGTGACTGAAAACTTAGGTGCCTTCTCTTCAAAATCAATTTGCATCGCATAATCTGAACGAAGGGCAAAGGCATCACCTTTCAACTCAGTATAAAGAGACGGTGGTGTTCCTGGGATAGAGTACAATTCCCCTTTATCATCAGCAAGCTGTGGCAAGCTAGACAAGAGACTCCAAGTATATGGATGACGTGGATCGTAGAAGACTTCCTCAACAGTACCGTATTCTACAATTTCACCAGCATACATAACCGCTACCTTATCGGCAATACTTGCTACCACACCAAGGTCATGGGTGATAAAGATAATAGTAAAGTGGTACTCATTTTGCAAGGTTTTAAGCAAATCAATGATTTGCGCTTGAATGGTTACATCAAGAGCCGTTGTTGGCTCGTCACAGATCAAGATATCTGGACGACAGGCAAGGGCAATCGCAATAACGATACGTTGGCGCATCCCTCCAGAATATTGGAACGGATACTCTTCAAAACGTTTTTCAGCATCTGGGATTCCGACCTTGTTCATATAGTCGATTGCCATCTCTTTGGCTTCCTTAGCTGTTTTCCCTTGGTGTTTAATGATAACTTCAGTGATTTGGCTACCGATTGTATTGATTGGGTCCAAACTTGTCATAGGGTCTTGGAAGATAGTCGCAATTTTAGCACCACGAATCTTCTCCCATTCCTTGTTAGAAGTAAGAGCGGTCAAGTCTTGTCCACGATAGTCGATGCTTCCTTGGGCAATACGTCCATTGTCTTCTAACATCCCTGTAAAGGTTTTTGTTAAAACAGATTTACCAGAACCGGACTCACCTACCAAGGCAAGAACTTCTCCTTCAATCAGGTCCAGAGAAACCCCTCGGATAGCCGTCAGAACTTTGTCACGAACGTCAAATTCCACGACAATATCACGAGCAGTCAAAATTACATTACTTTCTTTTGTCATGTCTACTCCTATCTATGTGTACGTGGATCACTAGCATCCGCTAGGTTTTGACCAACAACGAAAAGAGATAGGGATACCAAGATCAAGGTTGTCAACGGAATCCAGAACAAGTAAGCGTTGGTCGTAACGTTTTGTGAGTAATCTGAGATCAAACGTCCCAAACTTGGCACTGTTACAGGCAATCCCAATCCAAAGAAGGAAAGGAAGGCTTCATAAGAGATGAAGCTTGGCAACATCAAGGTCATCGTAGAAACAATAACAGATACCAATTGCGGCATGATGTTTTTAACGATGATTTTAAAGGTTGGTGTTCCAAGTGTTTGAGAAGCAAGGTTGTATTCCAAGTCACGGTAACGCATGATTTGGATACGAATCATATAAGCAATCCCAATCCAAGTTGTCACACTCATGGCAAAAATCAAATTCCAGAAACCAGCACCAATTGAGTAAGTCAAGACAATGACAATCAAGAGAGATGGAATGTTTGAAATAATGTTATAAACTTCCATCATGATGCGGTCTACAGATTTTGAAATTCCCCAGATTCCACCAACAATAACCCCAATTACAAGGTTGATAAAAGTTGCAATTACAGAGATGAGGATAGAGTTACGCGCACCAAACCAAACCCCATCAAACAAGGATTTACCATTGCTATCTGTACCAAACCAATGTTCAGCATTGGGCTTGATAAAACGAGCAGAAAAGTCATTGACCTTACTTACATCGTTAAAGTCAAAGTTTGAGAACATTGGATAAATAAAGCTCATCAGGATAATGGCTACCAAAATCCCCAACATAATGACTGTTGATTTTTTCTTTAGAAATTGTCTAAATACAGAACCCCAGTATGAATAGGCAGGGGCGTCAATTGTTTCAGAGGCAAAATCGTCACGTTTTACGAACTGAAATTTTTCTTTTCCGATTGTTGACATTATTTGCCTCCTTTCTCTGTCAATTTAATACGTGGATCAAGCATGGTCATCCAGATATCTCCTACAAAGAGTGAGAAGATAGAAATACATGTGAAGATGAAGACGAGACCAACTACCATTGAGTTGTTGGATGCCTTAACAGAGTCGATCAACATTTTACCCATACCTGGGAAAGCAAAGACCGTTTCTGTCAATGTTGCACCACCAATAACTCCAATTACGGCACCAGGAATACCCGAAACCAAAGGAACCATGGCATTTTTAAAGATGTGTTTATTTGAAATTTCTTTTTCAGACAGTCCTTTTGCACGAGCAAATCGAACGAAATCTTGAGATTGCAAGTCAATCATATAACGACGAATCCAGATAGCTGTACTTGGTGCTCCCAATAAACCTAGAATGACTGCAGGCAAGACATAGGAACGCCAATCTCCAGCCCCCAAGATAGGGAATGAGTCTGGCAGACCGATAGATGATCCAATCAAGCGCACGATGTAAACCAAAGCGATCGTTGGAAGGGCAAGCAAGAAGGTTAGAGCACCTGTAGAGAAACTATCAATCCAAGTATTCTTGTGGCGAGCCATAGCAGATCCAAGAGGAATTGCGATAGCATAAGAAATAATCAAACCGATCAAACCAGCAACAGCCGAGCTTGCAATCATTGATGGATATTGATAATTGCTTTCTGTAGCTGTATATGGATCGTCTTTACCATAGTTAGCTACCTCACGCGCATCTGCTTGACTTGGTGACTTGTAGGTACGAGAGTAAATATCTACAGAGGAAGTCTTTTTACCCGTAGGGAATTGAACTTCTGATGTCTTGGTTTGTCCCTGACCCTGTGTGATAACTTGAAGCACTGGTGTGTTTGCATAAGTTGGGTAAGAGTCGCCCAAGTTAATGTTCACAAAGTTTTGGTGTACAAATGGGAATTGATTGTTGAAATACAAAAGGTATTTATGCTTTGTACCTGAACCAACCAATGACCAACCGATAGCAGGGTCATTTTCAAAACGAAGATAGCGTTCCAAGTTTGGATTTTCAGGGTCTTGAATCTTGTTTGTATGATCAATGTCGAGCAAGTTCGAGTAGAATTTGAAAACACGTTCAAAAATCGGAATTTCACGCGTAGCATAGAATTGACCACTTTCTGAGAATACACCGAGTGTCCAACCATTCCCTAGTTGGTTGATGTATTTTTCGTAGATTGCCTTATTAGTATCATTGGCATCAACTGTTACAGATGAGTCCATTGTGCTCGCTTTTTCTTGCAACTCCTTGGTATCGTAGTACTCGATATAGCCCATCCGCTCATAAACAGTATTTTCATAATTATCCCGTTTATCCGGAGTCGTTGCAATTTTGTTATAGTTGGTATCCTGCTTGAAAATCAGTTTTCGAGGAACCATCGTATAGATAATCGTGTAGGTCAAGGTTGTCACCAAGAAGATAGACACCAATGAACGCAATACACGCATAAAAATATATTTCTTCATATCGTTTCCTTTTAAAATCCCAAAAGAACCTTCTCCTCATGGAGAGAAAGTTCTCTTGAGAGTTATTTATTTAACGTGATTAGCCAATTCTTTTTGAACTTTTTCGTTTGATTCTTTTTTCTCTTTGAGCCATTTTTCACGAGCTTGTTCATAGTCAACTTTTGTTACAACTTTGTCTTGTAACTGAATATACTTGAAGTATACATCTGAGCCTTTATCTCCAGATTGGCTATATGATGCAGAGAATGGCACAACACGAGAAATGAATGGTGCAGCACCAGTTGATGACATAGCTGGCAAGATGAGTGAGCTATCTGTCAACCAAGCTTGAGCTGCTGCGTATTTTTCATAACGAACATTCAAATCACTGGTTTCTTTAGCAGCTTCATCAACTAGCTTATCGTATTCTTTCAAACCAACTTGAGCTGCTGCAGCATTATCTGCACCTTCGTAACCCATGTATGTTTTTGTTTGTTCAGTATTCGTTGTTTTCAAGATATCAAGGTAAGTTGATGGATCTTCATAGTCAGGGTTCCATCCAACGGCACCTGAGAGATCCCAGTCTTCTGCTGCTGCATTCGCCGCATAGTAGGTAATATTATTAAACTCATCTTTAGAAACTTGTTGGATATCAATAACTACGTTGCCTTCACCAAGCACTGTTTCAACGGATTGTTTGAAGGATTGAATACGTGCGATATAGTTTTTAGCTGTTTGGTCTACTGGAATATCCAAGTGAATAGGGAATTTCACACCTTCTGCTTCCAATGCTGTTTTGGCTTTGGCAAATTCAGCTTTGGCTTTATCGGCGTTGAAGAGTCCATCTTGACCATCCGCAAAGCTTACATTCTTCCATTCATCGCCATAAGCTGCCATCTTATCAGTCACCAAGTCACCGAAAGTTTTTTCGCCAGCAGAGACAAAGTCAGGTTTTACAAAGAGGTTACGAACGGCACGAGGAGCACCTTCTTTACCATTTACTTGAGCTGAGTAAGAGGTACGGTCAAAGGCAAAGTTCAAGGCTTGACGGAAGTCCTTGTTAAGAAGGGCTTTCTTAGTAGAAGTCTTCTCTTCATCAGTTGTCTTAGAAGTGTATTTGTAACCTTGGCGGTCAATATTCACACCCAAACCACCAATACCAGGTCCTGATGGAGTGTAGAAGATATTTTCCTTGTAGGTTTCTTCTACTTTAGAGTAGTTTGAACTTGTTGGGAAGAGACGGGCATAGCTATAGGCTCCACTTGTAAAGTTGCGCTCAATGGACTCTTGGTCTGAACCATCATAGAAAGCAAGGGTTACTTTATCGAGATGAACATTGTCTTTGTCCCAGTATTGCTCATTCTTAGCGAACTCGATAGAAGACTTAGCAGTCAAACCTTTCAGCAAGAATGGTCCATTGTAAAGCAATGATGTAGGGTCAGTCGCTTTAGCAAAGTCAGATCCTTTTGATTTTTCAAATTCTTCGTTCAATGGCCAGAAGATTGAGTAAGCCATCTTAGAGTTCCAGTATGGTTCTGGTTGGTTCAAAGTATACTCAAGAGTATAATCATCAACTGCTTTCACACCTACTGAAGAAAAGTCTTTTGAATTGCCTGATAAATAATCAGACAAACCTTTAACAGAATTTTCTGCTAGGTAAATTGCTTCTGACTTGTTATCCGCTGCGTGTTTCAAGCCGTTTACGAAGTCCTTGGCAGTAACTTCTGCATACTCTTCTCCGTCAGATGTGAACCATTTAACACCTTTACGAATCTTGTAGGTATAAGTCAACCCATCTTTTGAGACTGACCAGTCTTCTGCAACTGCAGGAGTCAAATTCCCATATTTATCATTTGTAAAGAGACCATCGATACCATTTGAAGTGGCAATTTTGGTACTTTGTTTCCCTGAAATGAGGTAATCCAAAGTTTCCGGATCAGCTGAATAAACATAGCCATAGGATTTTGGCGCTGTTGAATCAGATGATTTTGAAGAACCGCAAGCAGCGAGAACGCCAGTTGCCAGCAAAGCAATCCCTGCTGTAACAAATATTCTACTTTTTTTCACGTATGTAACTCCTCTTAAAAAATTTAGGCTTATTGTCAATTATACCATAGATTTCTCAAAAAGTAAACGAATTTTCAGAATATTTAGGCGTGTACCCACAAAAAACTTTCATTTGTCAAATTTCTCTATTCTTTGTTTGCTATCTATCAAGTCATAAGGCAAACTTAATGCCCATAAAGCCTGATTTTCAGGTTTTCTCTCCCCATTTTTCTATCCAGTCAGAAAGGGCAAGCTTCTAAATTGGATTTTCGATTAAGAAACTATTGACGTAGAATCATTTTCAAGGTATAATAATAAACGTTGAGGCGGTATAGCCAAGTGGTAAGGCACGGCTCTGCAAAAGCTTGATCGTCGGTTCAAATCCGTCTACCGCCTTTCAGTACCTGAAATAACAGGAATTAACCGAATGAAAAGCCCGTAAAATCGGGCTTTTTTGTTTTTTTCGGATAAATAAGGATAACTTTGAAAATCTTTTGGGGCGAATAAAAAAAACAGTGACGAAAATCACTGTTTTACTCGGTTTCTTCTTCGGGTTCTATTTCGGTGATTTGAACCTTTACCTTGGTAACACGTCCGTTTTTCACCTTATCATTGGTTAGGATAATCTGCTTGTTTTGACTGACCAATTCATAACTAATTTTTTCAGTTGTTGGGATCGTACCAACACCCGTCAAATAATAACCGGCGATAGTATCCACATCATCGCTTTCTAGTTCAACGCCAAAGTAGTCGTTGAAGTCGTTAAGATTCATGGTTCCTTGTGCAATATAGGTATCCTCACCGATTTGATGGACTTCGATTTCTGCTCTGTCCGTTTCATCATCAATTTCGCCGACGATTTCCTCTAGGAGATCTTCCAGAGTTACCAAACCAGCCATACCACCGTATTCGTCTAGTAAGATAGCCATTTGGTTTTGGGTATTTCGAAGCTCTTTAAGGAGGTCATCCACAAAGATAGTCTCAGGCACAAATAGTGGCGTTTGGAGGATTCGTTTCCAAATAATATTTTCAAAACCATCTGCATAGGCAGCATTTAGCAAACGCTTGGTATGAATCAAACCAATCACATTGTCCTTATCCCCATCATAAACAGGGATACGTGAGAAATTTTGCTTTAGAATACTTTGGATAATGGTTTGACTATCATCCTGAATATCCACCATAAAGGCATCTGTCCGAGGAACCATGACTTCTCTCGCCATCAGCTCATCTAGAGAGAAAATCCCTTGTAACATCTCGATTTCGTCTGCGTCCAAGGTTTCCTCGCTCTTAGTCAACATGTACTCTATTTCATCACGTGTCATCTTTTCATCAGCATCATCAAAGGTCATTGGCGTCACACGACTCAATAAATTAGTTGAAGCAGATAACAGCCAGACAAAGGGACTTACAATCTTTCCAAGACCAATAATAATTGGTGCTGTTCGAATCGCCAAAGCATCTTTCAGATTGAGGGCAATCCGCTTAGGATAAAGCTCACCAAAAACAATGGAGATATAGGTCAAGATTGCCAAAGAGAGAAAACTTGCAATGGCGTAAGCCGTCTCTCCGCTTCCCATCCAAGATGCGATCACTTGTCCAAGGGTATCCGCCAATTTGGCCCCTGACAAGATGGTAATCAAGGTGATACCAACTTGAATCGTTGATAAAAAGTGATTAGGATTTTCAAGTACCTTTAACAAACGACCGTAACGTTTGTCTCCCTCTTCTGCCTTTTGCTCTACTCGGGCACGATTTAGTGACACCATCGCCATTTCGGTGGCTGAGAAAAAGGCATTTAAAAAGGTCAATACAACTAAAAGTACAAATTGCAGTAACAAATCCTGACTGCTCGGGTCTTCCATGGTCTTTCTCCTAAAATAGTATCTTGTGTTCCATTATATCATAAATCGGCCTAGGAATCACATTATTTTCTAATTTATACAATTGCTCCCTTATCAATGACGGACAAGGGAGCAATTTTTATTCTTTTGTAGATTGTTTCTAGTTTGTCACCGTGACTTGACCTGTTCGATAATCAAGCTGGATGCCCTTTTGAACATTTGGGATCAGGACGTTAAACTCCAATTCGCCATCTGAAGACTTGGCTTCGATTTGTGAAGCGGAAGGAACCAAATCCTCATTTGTAGCATAGTGGAGAGTTACGCGGTAACGAACCCTCTTATTTTGATCCAAGGCTTTCCTAACCAAACTCTCATAGTAGTTCTGCCCTGTCGAATCTTCAGCCTGCGCTTGGTTTGACCAAGCTGTCTGGACTGCAATGTTCTTAGGATTGCTGGTAGAGGCATCAAAACCATCCAAACCACCTATCAAGGCATAGCCCAGCAGGTGTCCTCTATCAACTGCATGTGTGTAGGCTCCCTTTAGATTCTTAACCTGATGCCATCCTGGTGGCGTCCAAGAGGTGGATCCATTTCCTGTTTCTTCACGATTCTTATACTGCCGAGTCGCTTTGGATAAGATGGCATTGGCAACAGTTGGGACTGTTTCTTTTCCAACTATCTTTGTTTTATTATCCGCATAGGGTTTGCTTGAAACCTTGGCATCTAGATTGGTTTTATTGCCATTGACAACAAAAGCCCCTGCTCCATTCCACTCGAGATCCCCCTTGATTTGGTTCTTTATCGACTCAGTTAAGACACTTTCAGCCAACTCCTGACTGGGAGCTTCTGAAGCTTGTTTTTTCTTACTAACTTTGGTTTTAGGCGTATTTGGTGCCGACTGCATCTGCTTGATGTAATAGCTTCCAGCAGCCAAGAGTAAGAATATGAGTAGCCCTACTAGGGTCTGTCTTGTTCTTTTGTTCATTTTTCTCCTTATTTCTTTAGAAAAAGACTGGTTTCCCAGTCTAATTTCCTGTAAATTTGCTAATCAATTCTTGCCACTTTGCCGGAGACAAGATAGCCCACGGATCCTGTCCCTTTCCTAGAATCCCGTAGCCGATCATCAAGCCGATTCCTAAAGCAAGGAATCCCAGCAAGAGTACGATAAAAATTAACAGTAAGCGACGGAGTACATAACGTATGTTTTTATTCTTCTTCATCATTTGCCTCGATTCGCTGAATCTTCGCTCCTAACTGAGCCAATTTCTCATGGAAGCGGTAGTAACCTCTATCAAGGTGGACTAATTTACCGACAACGGTTTCTCCTTGCGCCACCAGACCTGTCAAAATCAAGGCAGCACTAGCGCGAAGGTCCGTTGATAGAACTTCTGCCCCCTGTAAAGCCTGTCCTCCGACAATACGAGCTGTATCACGGATAATCTCCGAGTGCAAGCCCATCCGACGCATTTCCTCCAAGTGTTGGAAGCGATTCTCAAATACAGTTTCCACCATGGTTGATTCCCCTTTTGCAACTGTCATCAAGGCTGTAAATTGCGCCTGCATATCTGTTGGAAATCCTGGGTGTGGCAAGGTTTTTACGTGAACAGCTCTGATATTTTCCAGTTGAGAACGGACACGAATACCTTCCGACTCCTCCGTCACCTCAACTCCCATTTCAAGAAGTTTGGCAATCAAGGGGCGATTATGCTCCCAGACTGCATCTCGAATGAGGACATCGCCACCAGTCATGGCTGCCGCAACCATAAAGGTTCCAGCTTCGATACGGTCCTGTACCACATTATGAGTTGTTCCATGGAGTTCCTCGACACCAGTCACTGTAATTGTTTCGGTACCAGCTCCCTTGACCTTGGCTCCCATTTCATTAAGAAGGATAGCAAGGTCAACAATTTCCGGCTCACGCGCAGCATTTTCAATGACAGTCACACCATCCGCTAACGTCGCTGCCATCATCAGGTTTTGGGTTGCGCCGACACTAGGGAAGTCCATGTAGATATGAGCGCCATGCAAGCGTTCTGCCTTGGCTTCGATGTAACCAGCTGTCTGGCTAATCTTAGCTCCCATAGCTTCCAAGCCCTTGAGGTGGAGATCGATCGGACGACTCCCAATGGTGCAACCACCTGGCATAGATACCTTGGCATGGCCTACACGAGCAAGGATTGGTCCCAAAACAACGATTGATGCCCGCATCTTGCTGACATATTTGTAAGGAGCTTCCTCTGTGATATCACCAGTCGCATAGACCTCGATAATATGGGCTCCCTCATCAAAGTTCACCTTGGCATTCAGACCACGAACCACTTGATTCATGGTGAAAACATCTGACAAGATTGGGACGTTCTGCAAGACTGTCTTACCTTTGCTTGCTAGAATAGTCGCTGCCAACAAGGGCAAGACGGCATTCTTTGCTCCCTCAATGGTCACACTCCCGATCAGACGATTCTCTCCGCCTTGAACCACAATTTTTTCCATAGTTTTTCCTTTACTTTTGATTTTATAACAGTCCTCTAAATGCTTCTTGCCACAATTGATACAAACTGATAAAGAATGAACTTAAGATGTAGCCCATTACAATACTAAAGAAGCCTACCAACAAACGTATTTTTTTTGTGTTTGTAGAAGTCACTTTTAAAACCTTTTCCCATCTCACAAGATCCTTTAAAAGGTAAAAACTCAAATAAATAAAGAGTATGTGACTGCTTAGAGTGAATAATAATTGAACCATTTGACTATTATACCATCTTATCCGCTTGCGCGCTAGTTTTCGATTTTTCTACGGATTAGGGATTATTTTTAAGGTAATCAATCGCATCCTGCAAGGTTTTAACGGGAACGATTTTCATCTCTGTCTTGATTGTTTTAGCAGCTTCTAGGGCTGTTTCATAGTTGCTTTTCGCATTGGGATCTGCTTTTTTCGCTTCCTCAGTGACTGGATTGTCAGGAGCAAAAAAGATGTTGGCTCCCTGACGAGAGGCTGCAACCACTTTTTTGTCAATTCCTCCGATGTCGCCAACATTTCCGTCCCGATCAATGGTTCCCGTACCTGCAACGATACGACCATTACGAAGGCCTGGATCTGCTATCTGGGTGTAGATAGCTAGACTAAACATGAGACCTGCACTTGGCCCGCCGATACCAGCTGTTGAAAAGCGAATTGGAACGTCACTTGTCACTTCCGTACGGTCAATCAAGCCAATACCAATCCCGTTTTTCCCGTTTTCGAGAGTGATAATTTTACCTTCAGCAGTCTTGACTTTTCCGTCTTCTTCATAGGTTACCTTGACCGGATCTCCTAATTTTTGAGAGTTGACATAATCAACCAAGTCTTTGGAACTATCAAAGGTCTTATCATTAACAGCCGTCACGGTATCCGCAATGTTCAGAATACCCTTAAAAGTTGAAGTATCCGTCACGGTCAAGACATAAACTCCTAGGTACTTGAGTTCGATATCCTTGCCTGCCGTCTTCAAGCCTTGATATTTGGCCATGTTTTGAGAAGTTTGCATGTAGAACTGATTGATCCGCATAAACTCTACATCCGTAGAGCCACCCGTTGTCTCCTGAGCGCTTCTAATATCCGTAAATGGAGTCAGCCAAGCATAGACAAGATGCGACAGGGTTGCGTGTCGAATACCCACTGTTACAAACTGGTAAGCTCCCGCTTCCGTATCCTCTGTTTCATTGACTTTTAAAACTTGACGAATATCTTCCGCTCCACCTGGAACTTCTATGTAGTAAGGCAAAGGTACTACAAAGGCTAAAAAAGTCAATACTAGTGCTAGGATGATATATAAGGGCCATCTAGTTTTTTTCTTCATGTTCTAATTCCTCCACAACACTGTTTGGGACATATTGCTGAATCTCCTGACCAAACTTCAGAAGTTCTCTCATAGCTGAAGAGCTAATATAAAGATGCTCTGGGCGACTATATAGGTAAACGGTCTCAATCTCTGGAGCCAGTTGATGATTGTAGTAATCAAAACTAGCCTCGTATTGCAAGTCTGTAGCATTCCGCAAGCCACGGACAAGAGTTTTGGCCCCCAGTCTTCTTGCAACATCAACAACTAGTTGGTCGTGAGAAGACATGACCTCTACATTATCTAAATGCGCCACAGCTTTTTCGACCGCTCGTTTGCGATTTTCAACGGGGAGAAAACCTTGTTTGTGGGGATTGTAGAAAACCCCAACATAGAGCTTATCAAAGAGTTTGCTGGCACGTTCAATGATATCCAGATGTCCATTTGTCATCGGATCAAATGAACCTGTAAATAACCCAATTTTATCTGACATAGACTGTCACCTTACTAATCCCATATATTTTTTCCTTCCAGATACCTAAGCAGGCGATTTCTTCTGGAAGTTCTACAGACTTATCGGTTTCGCAGACAACCATGATCTCTTGGGAGAAGAGATTTCTTTCTGCCATTTTTTCGATATCTGCAACGATTTGTTCCTTGGCATAGGGAGGGTCTAAAAAGATCAGGTCAAAGGGACCTTTCACTTGCTCTAGAGCTCGGTCAGCTTCCATCTTTAAGAGCTGAAATTTAGAAACTTCCTTGGTCATCTGGATATTTTCAGCGATGACTGCTTGGGCCTTTCGATCCCGTTCCACTAAGACAGAACTGGACATCCCTCTTGACACAGCTTCAATAGACAGACCGCCACTGCCAGCATAGAGATCCAAGACACGACCACCCTCAAAATAAGGACCAATCATGTTAAAGACGGCTCCTCTCACCTTATCAGATGTCGGCCTAGTCGTCTTTCCTTCTAGCGTCTTGAGGGAACGCCCTCCATAGATTCCTGATACGATTTTCATACCGTTTATTATACCAAATTATGGAAAAAAAGAGAAAGAAAACCGAACCTTGCGGTTCGATTCTCTACAAGATATTTTCGTAAGTGTCGCGGACTTCTTGCGGCCAAACACTAGTCTGAACCTCTCCGATGTGTTTCTTACGAAGAAGGAACATGGCCATACGAGACTGTCCGATACCCCCACCGATTGTCAATGGGAAAAGACCATTAAGCAAGGCTTTATGCCATTCCAGCTCAAGTCGATCTTCATCCCCTGTCAGAGCAACTTGGCGACGAAGTGTATCTTCATCAACCCGAATCCCCATTGATGAAAGTTCAAAGGCAGTACCAAGAGATTCGTTCCAAACTAGAATATCCCCATTCAGTCCTTTGTAGCCATTCTCAGACTCTGTTGTCCAATCATCGTAGTCAGGCGCACGGCCATCATGAGGTTTCCCGTCAGGCAATTCTCCACCAATACCAATCAAGAAGACTGCACCGAACTCTTTACAGATTTCATTTTCACGCTCTTTTGGTGTCAAGTCTGGGTAGCGTTCTACCAGCTCTTCTGTATGGATAAAGGTGATTTGTTTTGGCAAGATCGATTCGATATCATAGCGGGCTTCTACTGCTAGCTCTGTCAGACGAATAGCCTTGTAAATCTTTTCAACTGTTTCTTTAAGATAAGCGATATTGCGTTGGCCATTTGGAATCACTTTTTCCCAGTCCCACTGGTCCACATAAACAGAGTGGGTCGCATCAAGCGAATCTTCGTCAGGACGAAGGGCCTTCATGTGAACAAACAGACCTTCACCCTCTCCGAAACCAAAACGAGCCAAGGTGTGGCGTTTCCATTTGGCAAGTGAGTGAACGACTTCATAGGTTTCATCTGGAATCTGCAAGACCTTCACGGATACTGGATTTTCGACACCTGACAGGTTGTCCTGCATCCCATCCCCAACCTTGCTCAAGATGGGACCTTGAACTTCAACAACTTCTAACTTATCTTTCAAATACTGGGTAAAGGTATTTTTAACAAAGGAAATCTCTTCTTGCTGATGAATAAAACTTTTCTTCATAAACGGCTCCTCAAAAATTAGTTAAAAGCATTATACACCTATTTCCAAGAAAAGAAAAGAGTAAATAAGAAAAAGTCAGTGCTCTTTGGAACACTGACTCTATAGACTTTTAATCGTTTCGACCAAAGATGCGTAAGATGCTAAGGAAGAGGTTGATAAAGTCTAGGTAGATGCTGAGCGCCATTGAAATGACCCAACCTGTCGCTACTTGTCCTCGTGACTGCTCATAAACATAGCGAATCTTTTGGTTGTCCCAAGCAATCAAACCTGAGAAAACCAAGACCATGGCAATACTAATCATGTAGTCAAAGAAACTATTGGCTAGAAATAGATTGACGATCATAGCAATAATTAACCCGACAAGCGCAGCCATCAGAGCTCGACCCATTCCACTCAAATCCTTCTTGGTGAAAATTCCGATTGTCGCCATGACAAAGAAGAGTAGGGCACTGGATACAAAGGCTGACAAGACGGTCCCAGGTGTATAGAAGGCTACGACAAAACTAAGCGTAAATCCATTTAAAACAGAATAAACTAAAAATACTGGGAGAGCTGCTGGGCTATTTTTAGCAGCCATGCTACTTGCAACAAAGACCAGACCAAGTTCTGCAAAAGTTGCAATCATCAACCAGAGACGGCCATGCATTAAAAAGTAGATCAATTGGGACTGAAAGACTGTCAACATCAAAGCTGACACGAGAGCTGATAGACCTATCCCAAGTCCCACAAAGGCATAAACCTTAGCGTAAAATTGATTGAGACCTGAACGTTCTTGAATAATTGTTTGATTCATTCTGATTCTCCTTTTTCTATAAATATGTCTTGATTATAACAAAGATTTTATAAATTAGCTGAAATAAAACATCAAAATGCCTGCGGCAATGGCAACATTGAGACTCTCTGCTCGGCCCTTCATTCCAATATGAACCAGCTGATCAGCACTCTCAACCATGACAGGACTAATCCCCTGTCCTTCATTTCCCATGACTAAAACAAAGTCTTCTAGGGGAGAAAGTTCACGATAGTCTTTGGATTCTTTGGATAAGGTCGTTGCTAGAATGGGCAAGTTGCTCTTCTTTGCCTCTTCTATAAAGGTAGCAACAGGCATACGATAGATGGGCAAGTGAAAATGACTTCCTTGCATGGAACGCAAGGTCTTGAGACTGTAAATATCTGCTGACTTGTCTGAAACAATGACCCCTGTAAAACCTGCCGCATCCGCAGTCCGAATCATGGTACCCACATTACCAGGATCTTGGACATCTTCTAAAAAAAGAAACTTACCCTGACTAAAATCAGGCAGACCCACTTCTTCTTTTTGAATAACAGCGACAATGCCTTGAGGGGTTTGCGTATCTGCTAAGTCCCGCAAAATCTCCTCTGAAACCCAGACAGTTTGAGGAAAAGCAGCCAACTGATCTCGGTAACTTTCCAAAGCAAAGACCTTTTCAATCGTCACTCCAGCTTGAACAGCTTCTTCAAACAAGTGCCAACCTTCAATCAAATAGGCAGACTTTCGATATTTTTTTTGATGCAATTTCTTGGCATTTTTCACCACAGAATTGGCTTTTGAGGTTATAATAGTCATAGAAACATTATAACACAATTAAAGGGGGTTAGTATGCAAAAGGTTAGAATGATTGCCCAAGGCAGGGTGCAGGGTGTTGGTTTCCGTTGGGGCGTTCTTACTCTAGCGCTTGAAATCGGTGGCATCACTGGTCGTGTCTGGAATAACGACGATGGCACAGTGGAAATTCTCGCTCAAGCAGAGTCTTCTGCTACCATGGCGAAATTTATCCAAGAAATCCGAAAAGGCCCTACACCTTTCTCAAAAGTCACCTATCTGGATGTGCAGATGAGCAACTTTTCATCCTATTCAGACTTCAAAGTCGCAAATTAGGTCTCCAGAACTATTGTATATTTTACAAAAAAACAGTAGAATAGAAAGGTATAATTTTTAAAGAAGGAATGAAAACATTGAAATCTATTAAACGTTTTGCCCTCTCTGCTATGGGAGTGGCTATGCTACTCGTCTTGACAGGTTGTGTTTCTGTTGATAAAACGACTGGAGAACCGACTGGATTTATCTGGAACACCATCGGAGCGCCTATGGCAGAGGCCATCAAATACTTTGCTAATGATATGGGACTTGGTTTTGGGATGGGAATTATCATCGTCACCATTATCGTGCGTTTGATTATCTTGCCACTCGGTATCTACCAATCGTGGAAAGCGACGCTTCACTCTGAAAAGATGAACGCCCTCAAACACGTGCTTGAACCACATCAAACACGTCTCAAAGAAGCAACAACTCAAGAAGAAAAACTTGAGGCTCAACAAGCTCTCTTTGCCGCCCAAAAAGAACATGGTATCAGCATGCTAGGAGGCGTCGGATGTTTCCCTATCTTGCTCCAAATGCCTTTCTTCTCTGCTATCTACTTTGCAGCCCAGCACACTGAAGGAGTTGCTGGTTCTAACTTCTTGGGAATTGATCTTGGCTCACCAAGCATGCTCCTCGTAGCCTTTGCAGGTGTTCTTTACTACATCCAATCTCTCCTCTCGCTTCATGGAGTAGAAGACGAGATGCAAAGAGAACAACTTAAGAAAATGATCTACATGAGCCCACTCATGATTGTTATCTTCTCACTCTTCTCACCAGCCAGTGTGACACTATACTGGGTTGTCGGTGGTTTCATGATGATTCTCCAACAGTTTATCGTCAACTATGTCGTTCGTCCAAAACTTCGTCAAAAAGTACGTGAAGAATACGAAAAGAACCCTCCGAAAGTCAGCCCTTCTGCAGGTGCAAGAAAAGATGTGACTCCTAAGCAGCCTCAGGCTATCACAACCAATAAGAAAAAGAAAAACCGCAACTCTGGCAAACAACGATCTAGATAAGACTCAAAAGGCTTAGCTGAAAGGCTAAGTCTTTTTGCATCACAAAAGCCCGATGTTTCCATCAGGCTTCTTTTTATCCATGTACACGTTTCATATAGTCTTGATAGCTTTCTGTATCCATCAATTCCTTGGCATTCTTAACGCGATCTGCTGTTGGAGGTTTTACCCCTTCGAGCGAATAAGGAATTCCCAATTCACGCCATTTGAACTCACCCATAGTGTGATAAGGTAGGATTTCAAACTTGTCAACGTTTTTAAGGGTCTTGACAAACTTACCAAGTTCGATCAAGTCCTCATCTCTGTCTGTCAAACCTGGAACTAGCACATGGCGAATCCAGACAGGTTTTCCAATATCTGATAGGTACCGGGCACAGGCCAAGATATTTTTATTGGTTTGGCTAGTGACAATCTTGTGCTGTTCTTCGTTGATTTCCTTGATATCCAAGAGAACCAAGTCAGTGACAGCCATAAGTTTGTCAAACTTCTCAAGGTAACGTGGTTTATTACGGAAAGGCAGGGCACAGGTGTCCAAGGTACAGTGGATTCCTTGTTCCTTAGCCTTGGTAAAGAGGGCAATCAAGAAATCAATCTGTAAGAGAGCCTCTCCTCCACTGACAGTGATTCCTCCCTTGTCTCCCCAGAAACCACGATAGCGAAGGGCTTCTGTCAAGACATCGTCTACTGTCCGTTCACGTGATTTATTGGTCTCCATAGCCCATGTGTCTGGGTTATGGCAGTACTGGCAACGCATGTGACAACCCTGCAAAAAGACAATAAAACGAATCCCAGGACCATCTACCGCCCCAAAACTCTCTGTCGAATGCACCATTCCTGTCACTTGTCCATAGTCAATTGTTTCTTCAGACATATCGTCACCTTCCTTGAAACCGTTTTATAGTTTTATTATATCACGACTTGAGGGAAAAACAAGATTTTTGTCTATTTTTTAGAAAGCAATCTGTTTTTCACTTTCATTTTCATTTTTTTAATGATCGGGTTCAAAATCAAAACCATACAAGGTTGCAAAATAGTCCTCAGGACGCTCTGCACGGCGGATTTGACGGGCTTTGCCTTCTTCGGTATAGAGGATTTCTGCCGAGCGCAGTTTGGCATTGTACTGATAACCCATGGAGAATCCATGTGCACCTGTATCATGAATCACCAGTAAATCACCGATTTCTGTATGAGGCAGTTCGCGATTGACGGCAAATTTATCATTGTTTTCACAGAGTGAACCGACCACGTCTACGACCTCAACTGGCCCATCTAGATGGGTCAGATTGGTGATATGGTGATAGGCTCCATACATGGCTGGGCGCATGAGGTTGACTGCTGATGCATCCACACCTAGATAGGTACGATAAGTTTTTTTCTTATGAGTGACTCTTGTGACTAAAGCTCCGTGAGGGGCTAACATAAAACGACCCAATTCGGTGAAAATCTTGACCTGACCAAGTCCTGCAGGTGTGAGGACTTCTTCATAAACCTTTCGCACGCCCTCACCAATCACAGCGATGTCATTTGGCTCCTGATCTGGGCAGTAGTTAACACCGATTCCGCCAGAAAGGTTAATAAAGTCCAGTGAAATGCCCAATTTTTCTTTGATTTCCACAGCTAATTCAAAAAGCTGACGGGCCAACTCTGGGTAGTAGAGATGGGTGACGGTATTGGATGCTAGGAAAGAGTGAATCCCAAATGTCTTGGCTCCTTTTTCCTTTAAGATGGCAAAAGCTTCAAAAAGCTGGTCCTTGGTCATGCCAAACTTGGCCTCTCCAGGATTGTCCATAATGTCTGTCCCCAGTTCAAAAACACCACCAGGATTGTAACGACAAGAGATGATTTCTGGAATGCCTGCCGCTCGCTCCAGATGTTCAATGTCTTCAAAAGCATCCAAGTTAATGGTTGCGCCCAATTCACGTGCATAAGCGTACTCTTGGTCTGGGGTATTGTTAGAAGAGAACATGATCTCAGAACCAGGAAAATCCAGTTTATGGCACATCAAAAGCTCCACATAACTAGAACAGTCCACACCACAACCTTCCTCTTTGAGAATTTTCAAGATGGCTGGGGTTGGAGTAGCCTTAACTGCAAAATATTCCTTAAAGCCCTCGTTCCAGGAAAAAGCTTGGTTGACCGCTCTTGCTTTTTCGCGAATCCCCTTCTCATCATACAAGTGAAAAGGAGTCGGGAACTCTGCAACAATTGTTTCTAAATCTTCTCGGCTGATAAATGGTGTTTTCATAAGCTTCCTTCTATTCTGTTTGCAAAGAAAGGCTGGGACAATCGTTCCAACCTTTAGTTCTATCTCTTATTTGTCTTCGTCAAAGATATTTCCAATCTCAACATCGATGGATTGGTTCTTGACATCAATATTGGTTACTTTCAAGAGTGACTTGTAATCGAACTGCTTTTCACGTTCTTCTTGGGCATTGTCTGCAAAGACTGCGACACCAGCTAGTTCAGAATCGAACTCACGCAAGAGACTAATCATCCCGTTGACAGTTCCGCCGCCTTTCAAGAAGTCATCCACGATCAAGACACGACTGCCTGCCTTGAGACTACGTTTTGAAAGGAACATTTTCTCGATACGGTCACCACTGGAACCTGATACATAGTTGACGCTGACAGTTGAACCTTCGGTAATTTTCAAGTCACGGCGCACAATGACAAATGGAACATTGAGGACATTGGCAACTGCATTTGCAAGTGGCACACCTTTTGTTGCTACTGTCATAACGGCATCGATTTTTTGGTCCATAAAGCTCTTGGCAATGATACGCCCAATATTTTTCAAAATGGCAGGCGTACTGAGCAAATCAGATAGGTAGATGTAGCCACCTGGCAAGATACGGTCGCTTTCTGAAAGCTTGTCACGCAAGTCTGCGATCATTTCTTTGGCTTCATGGCTTGAGATTGATGGTGTAAAGATAACGCCACCACCTGCTCCTGTCACAGTCTGAATATGACCGATTTCGATTTCCTCAAAAGCACGCTTGATAATCACGATGTCCTCTGAAATCGATGATTTAGCAGATTCGTACTTTTCTGCAAAGGTGTTGAGACTTGTTAGTTTGTATGGATTATTAATCAAATAGTTGGAAATGACAACCATCCGATCACTTCTTCTTAATTTCATTTTTATTTACCATTCCATTTAATTTTGATATTTTATCCATTATACCACATTCACATAAAAAAACGAACATTATTGCGTAAAAAATGCTCGTTTTTCTTAAATTATTAATCTAAATCTGGTTTATAGAAGGAACGATTGTCCATAGCGAAAATTTTATTGGTCATCTCTCCTTTGTCCACCAAAGCCAGAGCTGTTGACATCATCATCATGCTGGCATCTAGATTGTCAATCATGTGGATAATCTCTGCCTCCATAATGCGTGGACGGACTGGACTTCCATACTCCAGCAAGCCATGATGACTGAGGATGACATGGCGCAGTAACACCACTTCTTCTCTAGTATCATCGATGCCGAGTTCCATGACTGTCTTGGTAATTTCGCTATCGATGAGGGCGATATGGCCGATAAGATTGCCTCGCACTGTGTACTCCGTCTGATCGGGACCACTGAGTTCTAAAACCTTGGCCAAGTCGTGCAACATAATCCCAGCATAGAGCAGGCTCTTGTTGAGCTGAGGATAGATTTCGCTAATGGCATCTGCCAAACGCACCATGGTGGCTGTATGATAGGCCAAACCAGTTTCAAAGGCATGGTGGTTGGTCTTGGCAGCTGGATAGGAGTAGAATTCCTTATCATACTTGGTGTAGAGACTGCGAACGATACGCTGCCAGACAGGATTTTCAATCTTGAAAATCATTTGCGACATGTAGTCACGAATCTCCTTGACATCAACTGGAGATTTGACCTTGAAATCAGCCGGATCATTGGGTTCCCCAGGCTGAGGCAAGCGGAGAGTAATTTGATTGACTTGAGGAGTATTATTATAAACTTCTCTGCGTCCCTGCATGTGGACGACTTTCCCAGCGGTAAAGGCCTCAACGTTATGAGGTTGGGCATCCCAGAGTTTTCCTTCAATCTCGCCACTATCGTCTTGGAAGGTAAAGGCTAGGTAGTTTTTCCCAGCACGTGTCTGTCTCAGGTCAGCTGATTTGATCAGGTAAAAACCTTCAAACAGCTCATCTTTTTTCATGTGACTAATCTTCATATTCTTCCTCATCTTCTTGGAAATGGAGTAGTTCAAGCGCAGGCTCACCTTCTGATAACTCAATGTGACGGAGCGTCCGCTCGATAGCTGTGGTACGACGGTTTAGTAATTCATCAATATTGCCAGAGGCATGTTGGAGATGCTTTTGTGCCTTGACCAGAATGCCCCCGAACTTGCCAAACTCGGTCTTGACACTGGCTAGGGTCTTACTGATATGGTCGGCACTCTTTTGGATATTGAGAGTTTTGAAGCCAACTGATAGAGAGTTAAGCAGGGCCGACAGGGTACTTGGACCTGCGACAATAATCTGCTCCTCCCGTCTCAAATCATCAAAGAAGACCGGATTCCGGACGATTTCTGAGTAGAGTCCCTCTGTCGGAACAAACAAGACTCCAAAATTGGTCGTCCGAGGTGGTGCTATGTACTTGCTCTTGATATCCTTGGCAAAGCGCTTAACGCTTGCTAGGAGTGACTTGCGACAACGTTCGATTTCGTCCTTATCGCCTGCTTCATAGGCTTCTTCTAGGCGATAATAATCCGCCAGTGGAAACTTGGAGTCAATCGGTAGGTAGACATATTCTTGGTCGCCTTGGCCAGGTAACTTGATGGCGTACTCTACTCGCTCGCTAGAGTTTTCAACCGTTGCAAATTCTCGTTCGTACTGGGCAGGAGTCATGATGTCTTCAATGATTTGCCCCAGTTGCAATTCGCCCAGAATCCCTCTCGTCTTGGTTCCAGAGAGAACCTTGTTGAGAGCACCAACGTCGCGGGCAACTGTCTGCATCTCTCCCAGACCACGATTGACCGACTCCAGTTGTTTGGAAACTGTCTCGAAGGAAGCCTGCAAGCGTGTCTGTAATGTCTTTTCCAGTTTTTCCTCGACCGTCTGGCGCATTTGCTCCAAGCGTTGCTCATTTGATTCCTGCAGGGCTTGAAGGCGTTGGTCGGTCTTATCTCTGGTTTGAAGGAGATTCTCGTTCATCTCCTGTCTAACTTGAGTCAGGCCTTGGTGCAACTCTATTCGCACTTCTTGCAAACGATCGCTGACAGCCACTTCCAAGTCTTTTTGATCCAGCTGGCTGACTTGTCTGGCTTGTTCAAAGCGGTAATCCAGTTGATCTGAAAGATTGTCTGCTTGATCCTCCAAGCTCTTGGCTAGGTACTTGTCTTGCTTATCTTGCCTTTGCCAAATGAGAAAGAGCCCAAGAAGATTAGCAACTAATAAAATAACAAGTAAAATCTCCATCCTATCTCCTGTCCTTGCTATGCAGTACGACTACATAGCCATCTGGGCAAGTCACCGAAACTTCCCTATCTATATATTCGTTAGAAGCGTACACTTTTTTAAAGAAAAAATTCTCCTCAGTCAATTCGTACTTAGCTCCGAGAATGGTCAACCTGCTATCCCGAACTGGCATAAAAGCTAGATAGTCGTAGCCTGAACGCGGTTCTAACTGACTGGTCCCTTCTGGACAATAGCTAATCAAATTTTGCCCATCTTCAATCGCTATCTGACACATATAGGGTGCCAACTTGGGATTGCTAGGTAAAAAGACATTGGCCAGCATATGATCAATGCGACCACCAAGAGCACCGAAAATAGTCACCTGAGCTTGAGGATTTTTTTCAAAAATCGTTAAGAGTGCTAGTTCCAGATCCGTATCATCTTTTTCCGGCCGAGCTTGGATAAAGTGCTGAGCACGCTTTTGAATTATCTGTCGCTCTTCTGCAGTGACGGAATCAAAATCTCCAACTGCTAGAGCGAGAGGTAGGTCTTCTTCCAAGACCCAGAGCGATCCTCGATCCACACCGACAAAGCAATCAAAATCCGTTCGATAATGACCACGGTCTCCGCCTGCAAAAACGGCAACCCTAGTCCAGTTGTTTTCGGAGAGCTTGCACTCGTTCATTGACATCTCCCTTAAAGACATAGGATCCTGCTACAAAAACGGTCGCTCCAGCTTTTTTAACCTGAGAAATGGTTTGATCATCAATCCCACCATCAACTTCGATTTCAAAGTTCAAACCTTTTTCCTCACGAAGGGCAACCAACTCACGAATCTTATCCATGGTTTCAGGTAGGAAGGCTTGCCCACCGAAGCCAGGGTTAACCGTCATCACTAAAACTTGGTCAACTAGATGAAGGACATGCTTGACAGCTTCAACCGGTGTCCCGGGATTGATAACGACCGAAGGTTTAACACCGAGAGAGCGAATTTTTTGGAGGGCGCCATGGATATGAGGCGTTGCTTCTACATGGATACTGATGATGTCTGCACCTGCACGCGCAAAGTCCTCTAAATGATGCTCTGGATTAGCGACCATCAAGTGGCAGTCAAAGACCATCTTGCTATGAGGACGAAGACTTTCGACCACACCTGCACCAAAACTGATTTGCGGTACAAAGTGACCATCCATGATATCGATATGGGCATACTCTGCTCCAGTTGCTTCTAGGCGTTTGATTTCACGTTCAAAGTTGGCATAATCTGCTGCCAGAATTGACGGAGCAATCTTGTATTGAGACATAGGTTTCTCCTTATTTTGGAATTTTTTTGCTGACTTTTTTATAGGTTTCTCTGCGATTTTCAATCTCACTGAGAAATTGTAGGTAGCTGGCAAAACGGAAGCTGGCAATAGTACCCTCTTCAACAGCTGGTTTGACCGCACAGGACGGCTCATGGGTATGGGTACAAGTACGGAACTTACAGTCTCGACTGACACTGGCAATCTCTGGAAAGGCCTGATTGAGGTCTTCAGCCGTTGACACTTCATAATCCAGTGATGAAAATCCTGGCGTGTCTGCGATTTTCCCACCATTGAGATTGTAAAAACTAACAGCTCGAGTGGTATGACGACCGCGACCTAGACTGTCTGAGATTTCTCCTGTTTCAAGATTGAGATCTGGTGCAATTCTGTTGAGAAGAGTTGACTTCCCAACACCCGTCTGGCCCATAAAGACCGTCACTTTCCCTGTCAACAAAGGCAGGAGTTCCTCCTTACTGGTCACAAAGTCGTAACCAATAGCACCATAGGTTTGTTGATAAAAACTTAATTCTTCCCTATCCTCTAGCAAATCCATTTTAGAAATATAGACGATGGGATGGATGTCCTTGTGCTCCAAAAGAACCAAGAAGCGATCCAGCAAATTGCTGTTGAAGTCCGGTTCCTTGACGGACATGATCACCACAGCTTGGTCAATATTGACAATAGGCGGACGGACCAGGCTATTTTTCCGTTCGTGAATCTTGAGAATATAACCTTCGGAATTTTCCTCAGCAGAAAAATCTACCCAGTCTCCGACGTAGGGTGTGTGACCTTTTTTACGGAAATTCCCACGCGCACGTGTCTGATAGACTTGACCATCACTCTCTACATAGTAGAATCCTGCTAAGGCTTTAATGATTTGTCCCTGCATCTTAGAGTCCCTGTCCTTTAAGCGCATCTGCTAGGCTGGCAAACTCTTCTAAGCTGAGAGCTTCCCCACGCACAGATGGAGATAAGCCTGCCTGGTCCAAAGCCTTGGTCAGTTTGTCCTTGATTTCTTCGGTCTTCCCAAAGTAGCCTGTCAAATTGTTCCATAAGGTCTTGCGACGATGAGTGAAGCTAGCCTTGGAAACCTTAAAGAAAAACTGTTCATCTTCCACTGCTACGGCAGGGTCTGGACGGCGCACCATTTTCAAGATAGCTGAGTCCACGTTTGGTGCTGGTACAAAGACCGTACGAGGCACGATAAAGGCAACCTTTGCTGTCATGTAATATTGAACAGCAATCGACAAACTACCGTAAGCCTTGGTATTGGGCTGTGCTGAGATGCGATCCGCCACTTCTTTTTGCATCATGACGACAAATTCACTAAAAGGAATGCCACTCTCGATTAAATGCATGAGAATAGGCGTTGTGATATAGTAGGGCAAATTGGCAACTACCTTAATCGGCAATTCAGGATTTTTGAAATTCTGGATATGCTGGGCCAAGTCAACTTTGAGAATGTCCTCGTTGACTACTGTTACATTGTCAAAATCACGCAGGGTATCTGCCAAAATCGGTACCAAACGGTGATCGATCTCAAATGCCATGACTTGAGCTGCACGCTCAGCCAAAAATTCTGTCAAGGCACCAATCCCTGGCCCGATTTCGATGACATTAACCTGATCATCAATTTCAGCTGTATCCACGATTTTTTGAAGGATATTGGTATCCGTCAGGAAATTTTGCCCGAAGGACTTTTTAAAGGTAAAACCGTGACGCTCCAGCACTGCCTTGGTCACGCTATAATCTGCAATTCTCATTTATTCTCTTTTCTATTTATTAGCTAAAAACAATATATAGAACCCACATAATTCCTAGTATCAATACAATCCAAAACACAAAATGAATACGATGCTTGTTTGAATCGGATCCAGTCATATCAAGCGCTTTCTTATCTTCTTGGGGGTTCATTTTCTTCAATTCATCCTGATAGGCAACCGAATCTAGAATATTGTCTTCTGGCAATAATTCTGAAGCATAATAATCAGGAAAACCCATAGCAAGGCCAATTAAGTTCTTATCCGTTAGAGAAAAATCCAAATCTTCTGGTTGATTTTCCTGAATAGCTCGGATATTTTTTAACAGTTTATCAGAAACTACAGACACTTGATTCATAAAAACTACATCCAAAACATCAAATCCAAGCACATCACCGTCTTTGACATTTGCAAGAATATAACGAACAAAGGCATCATATAGTTGCAAGGCTTGCGGGGCATTTTCTTCTAAAAAAGACCGATTTTGGAGGGCATTTTGCTGGAATTTTTTAATAGAAAGTAAGATATCTACATTCTGCTCTTGGTAAAACTTTTCTGCTTCCTCTTCATCTTCTTCGAGTTTTTCTGCTGTTTCCCAGAGAGCAATAGGAGCTTTTAAATCTTCTTCATCCCAAAACAATTGCCAAAAATAAGGTATTGTGTAAATTCCCTGTGTTAGAATACGGGCTTCATCTACGTTTTTTAAGTAAATATAACTTCTATTTGCCATATCGTTTCCTTTCACCATTTTTATGAAGGCTTTACCTTCCGTCAAAGTCACTCCAAACAGGGCCAACTGTTTAGATCACCTCTTGTTGTCAAAAAGTCAATGCATATTGTTCTAATTTTCATTCATTATCTTTTAAGAAAATCATTTATTCTCTTTTCTATTAGGAACGGCGATATATCCAAACAAATTCATTTCCTCTAGAACTCTGATGAATCAGGTCTTTTAAATAGATACTGGGATTCGTCAGTTCTTTTGTTTCTGTATGATAGCTTCTTATTGTCTGCCCACCATGTCGGAGAAGCCACTCTGTATCCAATCTAGGCAAATATCTGTCCTTTTGAAGAAAACTACAAAGCTCCTCAACTGTCATATCCTCCGGGATATCAAGATCCATCTGATGAGAAAAAACATCATCCCCATGCAGATAGACTCTCTGTCAACTTGTATTTTCATTTCGCTCTGTCCTTATAAGTTTCTATTTGAACGCTATCAAAATAAATCTAAGTACCTCTATTGTAACACATTCCCTTTGTATTTTTGGGCTATCTAGCTATTATCATAACTTTCCATAGTCTCTTCCACTTCTGCCAAGGTTATCCCAAATAACTCTAAGCGCTTGAGGAGTTGCTTGCCGTTGGAATAGCCGATGCGGAGCTGTTCGCCTAGATACTCTCTACGCCTACGACTGTCTGCTCCCGCTAGGAAACCAAGGCGAATCAAGTCGCTGCGACTGATGTCAAACTCGTTCTCGTTTTGAAACTGCTCTGTCACCTGAGCCAGCGCTGTTTTCAAGTCCTCATAGCTAGCATGTTCGATTCCCAGAGAACGTCCCTTGGTCTTGGATTTGGGAACCGCTTCATCTCGTTTGAGAAAGGCATGCTGCACAGTTGGAATGGTCGTCATAATCATGCGCCGAATCCGCTCCCCATTAAAATCTGGATCTGTAAAAACAATGACTCCATGCAGTTCATGCAAGCGACGAATGCGCTCTATATCTTGGTCATTTATTGCGGAACCTCTTGTTTCGTAGGTCTCTACATCAAAGTAGCGTTTGAGATTGACCGTATCATCGCGACCTTCGACTACGATGACTTGGGAAATTTTTTCTTTCATCACTTGCTGTCCAATCCAAAGATACGCTCTGCATTTGCAGTCGTTGCTGCTGCTAACTCCTCGGTCGTCATCCCACGCAAGTCGGCGATAAAGTCCACCACATAGCGAGTATAGGCTGTTTTGTTTTCGCGACCACGCTTGGGAACAGGTGCCAAGTAAGGCGCATCTGTCTCAACGAGTATTTTAACCAAAGGAAGTTTCCTAGCAGCCTCTTGGATATCCGTCGCTTTCTTAAAAGTCACCACTCCTGAGAAAGAAATGGTCATGCCAAGCTCGACAAACTTCTCAGCCCACTCCAAAGAGCCTGAAAATGAATGCATAATCCCACCACGAGGACCAACGCCCTCGCTCCTGATAATCTCATAAGTATCTTCTAGCGCATCACGAGTGTGGACCACAAAGGGCAAATTCAAGTCCTTAGACAGCTGAATCTGACGACGAAAAACCTGCTCCTGTACTTCCTTAGGTGCTGTCATCCAATGGTAGTCTAGACCAATCTCACCTAAAGCAACAACCTTGGGATGTTTTAGCTTTTCAAGCAAGTAAGCTTCGACCTCGTCTGTGTATGTCCCTGCTTCCGTCGGATGCCAGCCAACAGTCGCGTAGAGTTGTTCATACTCATCTGCTAACTCCAGGGCACGTTCAATGGTCGGCTTGTCAAAACCAACAATGTTCATCCGAGTCACGCCCATCTCAGCAGCCAAGGCGATTTCTTCGGCCTCACGTCTTGCAAATTCTTCTACATTTAAATGTGTGTGCGTATCAAAAATCATCTCTTCTAACCTCATTTTCTTCCATCTATTATACCAAAAATAGCATCCCTCGGCTTGTAAAAATATTCTAATACCAATCATTCTCCCTTGACTGCTCTTTTTCAAAGCAGTATAATAACACTTATTGAAATTTTCAGCAAAGGAAAAGAAAATGTTTAGAAAATTAAAATATACCTTTATCGGTCGACCACTCAAGTCTCTCACAAACGGCGAAGGGGGATTACTTGGAAAAATGCAGGCACTTGCAATGTTATCCAGTGATGCCTTGTCTTCTATTGCCTATGGACCTGAACAAGTCATTCTCGTTTTAGTCAGTCTCTCTCCTCTCGCTATTTGGTGGAGCCTCCCTATCGGTATTTTTGTCCTCTTACTCCTCGCTAGTTTGACCATTTCCTATCGTCAAATCATTCATGCCTATCCTCAAGGTGGAGGGGCTTATATGGTCACTCGGGAAAATCTCTCCCCTGAACTAGGTTTAATTGCAGGAGGCAGCCTCCTTGTTGACTATATGCTGACAGTAGCCGTATCCGTTGCGTCTGGAGCTGATGCTATTACTGCAGCCATCCCTGCCCTCCATCCCTACAATCTTCATATCTCTATTTTCCTAGTCTGCCTGCTCATGCTCTTGAATTTAAGAGGCTTGAAAGAATCTGCCAGCTCTCTGATGATTCCCGTCTACCTCTTTATCTTCAGTACCGTCTTTCTCTTACTTTATGGGTTCTTTCAACTATTTACAGGTTCCCTAAACTATCAGGCGACTTCAACCATTGGACAAACTGTTCCGAGCCTTTCCATCGTTCTCCTACTAAGAGCCTTTACCAGTGGCTCTGCCTCTCTGACAGGGGTTGAAGCTATTTCAAATGCGGTACCATTTTTCAAAACTCCGAAAGAAAAGAATGCTGCTCAGACTTTGACCATCATGTCACTCATTCTAGGTTTTCTTTTTGCAGGCATTACCTTCCTAAACTACTGGATGGGTATCACGCCTCAACACGGAGAAACCATCCTCTCGCAAATGGCCAAGGGCATTCTTGGTGATTCATTCTTTGGTCATGCTAGCTACTATCTCTTCCAGTTCTCGACAGCCTTGATTCTAGCCGTAGCTGCAAATACTGGCTTTTCAGCCTTCCCTATGCTGTCCTACAATATGGCCAAAAACAAGTACATGCCCCATCTCTTTATGGAAAAAGGGGATCGCCTTGGCTACTCCAACGGTATCTTAACTCTGGCTTTTGGAGCTATGATCCTTCTTCTCATTTTTAATGGGAATACTGAACGCTTGATTCCTCTTTATACTATCGGAGTCTTCGTTCCCTTTGCCCTTTCTCAGACTGGGATGATTCGCCATTGGAAAAAGGAAAAAGGAGCAAACTTCTTAAAATCTGCCTTCGCTAATATCCTTGGGGCCATCATTTGTTATGCCATTGTCCTCATTTTACTCCTCTTCAGACTGGGTGATATCTGGCCTTTCTTCCCAATTATCCTAGTTCTAACTTTCCTCTTTTTGTCCATTCACAGCCATTACCAAAAAGTGGCAAAACAGCTACGACTCTACGAAGGAATTGAAAAGCGCACTTATGACGGCAACCTTGTCCTTGTCCTAGTAGGAAATGTTACCAGAGTCAGTGTCGGAGCCATTAACTACGCTCAAAGTATCGGTGATGAAGTGTTAGCCATGCACATTTCTACTAAAGAAACGGCAGAAAAAGACCAAGAAATTCTTCAGGAATTTGCCGACTACTTCCCAAATATCACTCTGAAGAATATCAACACCAGTTACCGCGACATCATCACCCCTAGTGTTAAGTATGTCAAACGAATCGCCCAAGAAGCTAAGCAAAAAAACTACACCGTTACAGTCCTTGTACCACAGTTCATCCCTAACAAGCCTTGGCAAAATATCCTGCACAATCAAATGAGCCTCAAACTAAAATACGCTCTCAGATGGCACGAAGACGTCGTTGTCGCTAGCTACTCTTATCACTTAAAAGAATAAAGAAAAGGCCCTACCAGAACCAAAAAGCGTCTGGTGGGGCCTTTTTCTGAATCCAGCCACTATGCTTAACTAAAAAGCATGACTAGGAATATTATTGAATGTGGTTAGCTAAATCTTCTTGAGCTTTTTTGTTGGACTCAGTTTTTTCTTTTTGCCATTTTTCATAAAGTTCTTGGTACTGTTTCGCAGTCACGGGATCTTTTTGCAACTCAAGGTATTTGTAGTTGTCCGCATCCCCTTTGTGTCCAACGAATGAGAAGGCTCCTGTGAACGGTACAGTCTTACGGAAGATTGGATTAGCTCCTCCACTTTGAACTGGCAGAAAGAGAGCACTATCTGTTAGCCAAGCTTGAACTTCGGCAAATTTCTCATAGCGAACCTGAGTGTTTTCAACTTCTTTATCTGCCTCATCCAACAACTTCTTGTAGGTAGAGAGACCGATTTTTTCCTTAACATCATTGTCTTTTCCTGGAGTCAAGCCAAGATTTTTTAGCTGAGAACCAGAGTCTGGATCCAAGAGGTCAAGATAGGTCTTAGGATCAGAGTAATCTCCGCTCCAGCCTGAGATGTCGATGTCATAGTCCTTTTGTTCAGCTGTGTCAGCAAAGAAGGTTGCATTGTCTTTCTCGTCTGGAGAAAGTTGAATCACATCGATAACAATATTATCTGATCCAAGTGTCTCCTCAACCGTCTGCTTGAAAGAACTGGCTTGTTGTACATCCAACTTAGCAGTCTGATCCACCGGCATGTCTAAATGGATAGGGAAGATCACACCTTCTGCCTGTAAGCTTTCTTTGGCTTTGGCAAATTCTGCCTTGGCTTTATCAGCATTCAAGAAGGCAGGCTGAGCGTCGTTTAGATTGACATTGGCCCACTCTGAACCATAGTTGACTATCTTTTCATTGACAGCATCTCCGAAGTTTTTCCCACCAATTTGAATAAAATTGCTTGGTGTGACTGTGTTTCGAAGGATACGGTCAGCTCCATCTTCTCCATTTGTCTGTGCGGCGTAGGCATGACGGTCAAAGGCAAAGTTAATCGCCTGACGGAAGTCCTTGTTTTGCATAGCTGCACGAGAATCCGTCTTTTCTTTATCCGTCTGTTTCATGGTTTGATTGTAACTTTGACGGTTGACATTGAAGAGATAGTAGAAAGTCACAGCATCCTGAGGAGTATAGGTAATCTTATCTTCATTCCCTTTTTTCAACTGGTCAAAGACAGAGCTTGTCGGGAAGATACGGCCATCTGTGTAGTTGCCTTCTAAGAATCCTCGAGCCAAACTATCTTGGTCTGAACCATCATAGAAGGAAAGCTTTACCTTCTCAATTTTCACATTATCCTTATCCCAGTAATTAGGGTTCTTTTCAAACTCAATTAAAGATTTTGATGTGAAAGACTTGAACAAGTATGGCCCATTTGACAGGATACTAGATGGGGTAACACTTCCAAAATCATCACCCTTTGATTTCAAAAAGGCTTCATTGACAGGACTCAAAATCCCCCCTGTTGTCTTTGAATTCCAATAAGACTCTGGCTTGTTCAAAGTGTATTGAAGAGTATAGTCGTCCACTGCCTTGACTCCAACCGTCTCAAAGTCAGATGTTTTCCCTTCGACATAATCTGCCAAACCTTTGATTGAATCCCGTACCAAGTACAAGTTCTCAGCCTTTTTATCCGCTGCATACTTAAGACCCGTCACAAAGTCATGTGCTGTCACTTCAGCATACTCTTCTCCTTCAGAGGTATACCACTTAGCCCCTTGGCGGATTTTGTAGGTATAGGTCAAACCGTCTTTTGATACTGTCCATGACTGCGCCATAGAAGGAACGAGGTTGCCATATTTATCATTTTCCAACAAACCATCAATCAAGTTTGTCGTAATGCTAGAGGTTGAACCACGTGTCGAAGTGATATAGTCTAATGTATCTGGATTGCTGGCAAATACATATGAGTAGGTTTTATCTGTATTTGATTGTGCCGAACTACAAGCCGCCATCAAGAAGCTTGCGCTCAAAATTCCAGCCCCTAGTAGGAGGGCTTTTGATTTCTTCATAACTGTTCTCCATTTTTTATAGTATGTGAAATATTATACACTATTTCAGAAAAAATATAAAGCATTTACAGACTGATATTATAGGAAAAAGAAAAGTCAGTAGACTCGAGTTCCTACTGACTTCTTTGTTGAATTCGTTTGGATTATGCAGCCAAAACTTTGCGTCCTTTACGACGACGAGCTGCCAATACGCGACGACCGTTTTTAGTTGACATACGGTTACGGAATCCGTGTTTGCGCGCACGACGAAGTTTACTTGGTTGATAAGTACGTTTCACGATGAATACCTCCTCATAGATTTTGTATTCGTTTAGCCGGCTATAAAGTGATCAGTTACTAAACATACTTTACTATTCTATCTGATTCTGCCACTTTTGTCAATAGCTCCAGGCAAATGTTTTCTAGCTTTTCCTATGAAAGCCCTTATCAGAAACAGTTAAGAGTAACATTCTCTTCAGATGCGAATAAATCAGTAAAAAATAATTCTTGCTAACATACATTTCCTATATTGAATCCACCGATTTCATATCCCAAACTGTCTGCAAAAATCAGCATTCATTTCTAACAATTCTTTAAAAGGAACTATTTTTCTAACTGCACCTGATGGAGTGTACTCCATTGACCACATAAATGGATAGGTCAAAACAACTTCATTCGTTTCAAGCGATAAATCTAATTTGAACAAATCTGATACTATAAGTTCTTGATAAAATAGGTCTAACTGATTTGTAGTCACCCAATATAAAAATCCCTTATAATCTATCTCCAAATCCTCCCATTCTAATGTATCGGGGGTAAAATATTCTATTGAATTTAATTTTTCAATATTTATTGCAAATAGACCACCCAAAATATCATAAGCTATCAAACAACGATTAGGATTATAACATTTTGAAAACAATTCATTACAGTAGCTAAAGCCATTCTCTGAATCATTCCCCAAAATCTTTAAATAACCATTAACAGTTATATAAGAAAAATGTTCTAGGATAAACTTCAGTTCTTGTGGTGTTTCTATAGTATCCGTTATTTTTTTATTAAATTCTAAAAACTTAATATCATTGGAACTTTCATCAAATTTTTCAAGAATCTCTCTCATAGTTAGCATTTTATTTACCTATTCTCCACTATTCATCTTTACTCTTGTAGTTCATAGTTACTAATGTTTGTAATATTAAAGATTCTAATAATAAATTCTAATCTTTTAAGATGTTATACCTGCCCAGTATTCTTCCAAGAAAATAAAAATCTCAGAGAGGTAACGTTTAAATCATAAAAACGTTCGCTTTCTCTGAGATAAAACGCTAAAATCTAGCTGAACCCTATAGAACCCTTATCTACGATACTGTTTCAAGAAACGAGTCATCTTTTCTTGGATTTGTGCTAATTCATCTACACGAGGAAGATAAACAATGCGGAAATGGTCTGGTTCTTGCCAGTTAAAGCCGCGACCATGAACCAAGAGAACCTTTTCCTGTTTCAAGAAATCAAGAACGAACTGTTCATCATCATCGATACGGTACATATTGCGGTCAATTTTAGGGAAGATATAAAGACCCGCCTTTGGCTTAACTGCAGATAAACCGGGAATATCTTGAATGGCATTATAGATAAAGTTTCTTTGCTCATAGATGCGACCACCAGGAAGGAGTAATTCGTCCACTGACTGGTGCCCACCTAGCGAGGTTTGTACGACTTGCTGGGCCAAAACGTTGGAGCAAAGACGCATATTAGACAGCATATTGAGACCTTCAATATAGCCTTTAACATGGGTTTTAGGCCCAGACAAGACCATCCAACCTACACGGAAACCAGCGATACGGTGGGATTTCGAAAGACCGTTCATGCTGACACAGAAGACATCTGGTGCCAAGCTCGCCACAGGCGTATGCACATGCCCATCCATCACCATACGGTCATAAATCTCATCCGCAAAGATGATCAAATCGTTTTGACGAGCGATTTCAATAATCTCCAACAAGAGTTCCTTAGGATAAAGGGCTCCAGTTGGGTTGTTCGGATTGATAAGGACGATTGCCTTGGTATTGGAAGTGATTTTTGACTTGATATCGTCAATATCTGGGTACCATTCTGCAGCTTCATCACAGATATAGTGAACGGCATTTCCCCCGGCTAGGCTGACCGCAGCTGTCCAGAGAGGATAATCTGGCATAGGAACCAAGACCTCATCTCCATTGTCTAAAAGCCCCTGCATGGACATAACAATCAGCTCACTGACTCCATTTCCAAGGTAAATATCATCAATATCCACATTTGGGAAGTTCTTCAATTGACAATACTGCATGATAGCCTTACGGGCTGAGAAAATTCCTTTGGAGTCAGAATATCCCTCACTATCACGCGCATTCATAATCAAGTCATGAATGACCTCATCTGGCGCTGTAAAGCCAAATTCTGCTGGATTTCCTGTATTCAGGCGTAAAATCTTTTCTCCGTTTGCTCGCATCCGCATAGCTTCTTCCAAAACAGGGCCACGGATATCATAGGCAACATGCTCTAGCTTGCTAGACTTGTTATATTCTTTCATCTTGTTTCCTCAATTCATCGAGATAGTAACATTATACCACTAGAAAGGGATTGCGACAAGTTTCTTGAAATGAGCAAACAAAGAAAAAACTCACAACGACTAGGTTCTCACCGTCTAAATAACTAGAAGGAAGAATCATTTTTCACATACCAAAAGACAAACCTAGGAAGACCAATGCTAAAAAGGAATCATACAAAAGATTAAACATGAGAAAGAGTCCCCACGTGACCAAATAGTCCAAGCGACCACTTCTCTTTGCAATCACAAATAAAATGATGTGGTAGACTAAGTGAAAGAGAAGAAAGCCAACAAAACCTGGATAGAGAACGGGCACGACTCTTTCCAGCTGCCAAAGCATCACTACTTCTCCTACAAGTGACGCAAGGATAATTCCATGATAAAGAAAACTTATTTTTTAGAAGCTTGAACAGAATCTTTCATACTTTCTCCTTCCTCTCACTGTGTTTCCTACTATCCCGTTTTCTTTTATTTTAACATATCTCCACCAAATCGAATCTCCGATAATATTTATTTAAATATGATTTTTACTTTACTTCTTTAGTGAAAAGGATTACAATAAAAGTAAGAAAATTTCAGGAGGTTTCATTATGGCACAACGTTACCAAAATGTTATGGTTGCAATTGATGGTTCTAAAGAGGCAGACTTGGCTTTTGTTAAAGGTGTTTACACTGCTCTACGCAATGATTCCAAGCTCACCATTGCCCATGTTATTGACACACGCGCTCTTCAAAGCGTGTCTACCTTTGATGCTGAAGTTTACGAAGAACTCCAAGTCGACGCTGAAAGTCTGATGAAGGAGTACGAAAAGCGTGCGAGAGATGCGGGCGTGACGGATATTCACATCGTCATCGAAATGGGAAATCCGAAAACCCTCCTTGCCCGTACCATTCCAGACGCAGAAAATGTTGACCTGATTCTCGTCGGTGCAACAGGTCTTAATGCCTTTGAACGCCTCTTGGTTGGCTCTTCATCTGAATACATCCTCCGCCACGCAAAAGTTGATTTGCTCGTCGTGAGAGAACAAGAAAAAACATTATAGGAACACAAAAGGAGCCTGCTAGGCTCCCTTTTTTCTTACTTATTTCTCTCTTTATGTCGCTCATAAGCCTTGAGCTGACGCTGCAGTTCCTTTCTGATAGCAGGTTCTGGAGCATATTTTTCGTCCCAGTCATCCGGTTTTAAGATTTTATGTGTAACTGGATCAAAATGGGCTTTTCCATCAGGAAAAACCTTCCCCATGTTTGCCTCATGCACAATATCAAAGATGCGTTCTGGATCCACTCCCATCAGGGCAAAACTGCCGTAAGTAAAATACAGTGTATCGATTAGGGCATCAACCTGACCGATTAGATCTTTTTGGGCAGGCGTTTTTTGCCTCACCTTTTCGGCCGCCTTATCAAGTGCCGCATGCATGCTGTTAAGTGCCTGCTGGAATTCTTCCTCCGAAGAACTTGCCGCGCGGACAAACTCTACTAATTCTTCAATTTTAAAGTCTGCACGATGGGTCGCCCCTTCAATATCCCATGCTTGTGGCTCTTCCTGCGTCCGTTCATCCATCATGTGGTGGAAGGTCTTGACTTTATTAAAGTGGTAGTCCCGACTGACAAACACTTTTTCTGAAGCCAAAACACCAAAGTGCTCGAGCGCCTTGTGGATGCCATCTTGTTGGTTACTTGCTGTAATGTGCTTGGCAACTTCTTTGACGCTGCTACTGCCATTTCCCATAGCTACAGACATACCAACACCTGCCAACATTTCCAGGTCATTGTCTGAATCTCCGAAGGCCATGACTTGGTTGAGATCAAAACCATACTCTTTCCCAACTCGACGAATGCCTTCTAGTTTGGAATTCCCTTGGTTGATGATATCCGCAGCGAAGGGATTGCTTCGAGTCAATTTCAAATCTTCAAAATCACTTGCAGCTTTCTCAGATTCTTCGGGTGTCATCAGCATTAACACTTGATAGATTGGCTCATTGATCAAACGAAGTAGGTCATCTTCCTTTTGAGGAACTGCCTTGCTGACCATTCGATTAAAGGAACGGCTAACGGTTCTTGTTAAGCCAGTTGGAATGAAACGGCTAACAAGCTGTGAAAAGGATCCGAGACCAAATGACATAATTTTCGAACCAACAACAGCATGCTCGGTTCCAAGAGCGATTTCTTTACGCTCCTTTTTAGCATAGGCAATCAGTTGACGCAGACTTGACTTAGCAATTGGACTAGCAAATAAGACTTTTTCTTTATTAAAGATATATTGTCCGTTATAAGTTATTGCAAAATCCAGATCTAAGTCATCCATCAATTTCTTGACAAAGAAAGGCCCCCGTCCTGTTGCCACTCCAACAAGCACCCCTTGTTCTTTCACAATCCTAATCGCGTCCTTAGTGGATTTCAAAACACTCTTACGATCGTTGACTAGCGTTCCATCGATATCAAAAAAAACAGCTTTGACTTCCATCCTATCCCATTCTCCCCTTTTGTGTTACAATGATTATACCACATTTCAGAGAGAGTGAGTAAATCATGCCTAAGAAAATCCTTGTTTTACATACAGGTGGGACTATTTCCATGCAAGCAGACGCCACTGGAGCAGTTGTAACTAGTCAGGACAATCCCATGAACCATGTTTCCAATCCGCTTGAAGGGATTGAGGTTTATGCCCTAGACTTTTTTAATCTGCCGAGTCCCCATATCAAACCCAAGCATATGCTTGCACTCTATCATAAAATCAAAGAGGAAGCAGACCACTACGATGGGGTTGTCATCACACATGGAACAGATACGCTAGAGGAAACTGCCTACTTCCTTGATACCATGGAAATCCCACACATGCCCATCGTTCTAACTGGAGCTATGCGTAGTTCCAACGAACTCGGTAGCGACGGTGTATACAACTATCTGAGTGCTTTACGAGTTGCCAGCGATGACAAAGCAGCCGACAAGGGTGTGCTGGTCGTCATGAATGATGAAATCCACGCGGCCAAGTATGTTACCAAAACCCATACGACCAACGTCGGTACCTTTCAAACTCCTACTCACGGGCCTCTCGGTCTTATCATGAAGCAAGAAATCCTCTACTTCAAAACAGCTGAGCCTCGTGTCCGTTTTGATCTCGAACATATTCAAGGTCTGGTTCCCATCATCTCTGCCTATGCCGGTATGACAGACGAGCTGATTGATATGCTTGACCTAGATCACCTAGATGGATTAGTCATTCAAGCTTTTGGAGCAGGTAATGTACCCAAAGAAACAGCTCAAAAATTAGAAAGTCTCCTCCAAAAAAGAATCCCAGTCGCCTTGGTCTCACGTTGTTTTAACGGAATTGCTGAACCTGTTTATGCCTACCAAGGGGGAGGAGTTCAATTACAAAATTCTGGTGTTCTCTTTGTCAAAGAACTCAATGCTCAAAAAGCTCGCCTCAAATTATTAATTGCCCTTAATGCTGGACTAAAAGGACAAGAACTTCGCAATTACATGGAAGGTTAAAATTGAAAATCAGGAAATCTTCTCGATTCCCTGATTTTTTCTATTTACGTTTTCGTGTCGAACGACGTTCTGTCAAGCCGTGAGGTAGGAGAACTTCACGTTCTTCCAATTCTTCCTTATGCATAATCTTGGTCAACATACGCATACTTATAGCACCAAGGTCGTATAGAGGTTGAGCAATTGTCGTTAAGTTTGGACGAGTGAATCGTGCAATTTGAGAATCATCTGTCGTAATGATTTCAAACTCTTCCGGTACAGAAATACCGTGATCTGCCAAGCCATTTAACACACCCGCAGCCAATTCATCACCTGTCACAACTGCAGCTGTAGCCTGTGAAGAAACCAAGCGCTCTGCCAAGGCATAGCCATCATTATAGCTGTATTTAGACTCAAATACCAAGCCCTCGCTATAAGGGATTCCTGCCTTTTTCAATGCTTCCTTGTAACCAATCAATCGAATTTTGCCGTTAATATCATCAACAAGTGGTCCACTAATAAAGGCAATCTTTTCATTTTCCTGAAGCAAATGAGTTACTGCATCAATCGTTGCTTGTTTGTAGTCAATATTAACACTTGGCAACTGGTGTTCAATATCCACCGTTCCTGCAAGGACAACTGGTGTCCGAGAACGAGAAAATTCTGAACGAATCTTTTCAGTCAAGTGATAGCCCATAAAAATGATCCCATCAACCTGTTTTGAAAAGAGAGTATTAACTACTGAAACTTCTTTTTCATCGTCTTCATCACTGTTGGCTAGGACGATATTGTACTTATACATCTCTGCAATATCATCAATCCCCTTGGCTAGGGTTGAAAAATAGCCATTAGTGATATTTGGAATCACAACACCAACTGTCGTAGTTTTCTTGCTGGCCAAGCCACGCGCTACCGCATTTGGACGGTAGTCAAGACGATCAATCACCTCTAGAACTTTTTTACGAGTATTCTCTTTGACGTTCTTGTTGCCATTCACTACACGGCTAACAGTTGCCATTGAAACCCCAGCTTCACGGGCAACATCATAAATCGTTACTGTATCATCTGTGTTCATTCTGTTTCCTTTCTATATTGAAAATTTCGCTTTCATACATCTGCTTACTCCATTTTATCACTTATTGTAAACACTTTCAAGTATTTTTTAGAGAAACTTTGAAAAAATTTCACAACCTATTCCCATTTTGAAAAAGCGAGTACGATTTCTTGATTTTTGGGATGTTTTGCTGTATGATAAGGAAAAATAAAAGGAGGGAGGGAATGTTTATGGCTTTTACAAATACTCAGAGACGTTCGGCCAGTTTTGGTGTTGTGACCAGCTTGCCTGACGATGTTATCGATTCTTTATGGTTTATTATCGATCATTTTTTGAAAAATGTCTTTGAATTAGAAGAGGAACTAGAATTTCAACTACTAAACAACGAGGGAACCATCACCTTCCATTTCTCTAGTCAGCACCTGCCGACTAGTATCGACTTTGATTTTAATCATCCTTTTGATCCTCTTTACCCTCCTAAAGTCCTTGTTTTAGACATGGACGGGAAAGAAACCATCCTCCTTCCTGAAGAAAATGACCTATTTTAAAAACTCTAGCTTCTCGGCGCAAACTGCTGAGGAACTAGAGTTTTTTCTATTTGTTTAATTCTTGATACAAGTAGCGTATCGGTTGTTTTAAGATTGGATGAATAAAATGGGGAGCTATTTCCACTAACGACTCAAGGACAAAGAGGCGTTCTGCTATATAAGGATGAGGCAAGATGAGGTCGTCTGTATAAATGACTTGGTCTTCTACAAAGAGTAGGTCCAAATCAATCAAACGAGGCCCCCAATGCACCTCTCGAACCCGTCCCATCTCGGACTCAATGGCTAACAAGGTTTCTAACAAGACTGGTGCGGGTAGCCAGGTTTCTACTTCAATCACCTGATTGACAAAACTATCTTGCTCCACACCACCCCAAGGCTCAGTCGTTAAGACACTAGACTCTTTGAGAATATGGATACCTCGAGCTCGCAGTTTGTCAATAGCTTGCTCCAAGTTCGCTTGCTTGTCCCCCATATTACTTCCTAGAGCGATAAAGGCCCGCTGCTTACGACGGTGGATGGTCACCGAGCAGGTATCTAGTGGCAAATGCACTGGAGCCCAAGGTTTTTTGAGTTCCAACTCAATTTCTTGGACAAGAGGATAGGTCTCAAAGGTATGTTCTACCAGTTTATAGGCTACCGTTTCAATCAAATCCTCAGTAGTTTCCTGAAACCAAGTCGTCCACTGCTGACAAAGTTCGCCGTAATGGATAGAAGCCGCCAAATCCAAGTCTGTCGCTGCCTTGGTCATATCATAGGATAGGGTCGCCGAAATGACAAACTTTTGCCCTAGCTCTTTTTCACTTGGAAAGAGTCCGTGATAAGCAAATATTTCCAAATCTTTAATCTGCAGTTGATCCATAACTAGTCCTTTCTAGAAAAATCCGCATGAAGCGGATTCTTTTTATAGTCCCATTAAACGATAAGCTTGATCTCGGAGGTCCTTATCTGTTTCAAATAGACCACGAGCGACTGTCGTCAAGGTCGCAGTACCTGGCTTTCTGACACCACGCATGCTCATACACATATGCTCTGCCTCAATGACAACAAAGGCTCCTTTAGCCCCCAGATAGTCCATCAAGGCATCGGCCACTTCAATATTCAACCGTTCTTGAATCTGTGGTTTTTTAGCATAAACTTCAACCGTACGGGCTAGCTTGGACAAGCCTGCCACACGTCCATCTGGAATGTAGGCAATGTGTGCTCTCCCATAAAAGGGCAAGAAGTGGTGTTCACACATGGTGTGGAAGAAGATATCCTTTTCCACCACCATATTGTCATCAATAATTTCAAAGGATTTTGACAAATGTTCCTCCGCAGTCTGACCAAGACCTGAAAAAATCTCTTGGTACATACGGGCTACACGAGCAGGTGTTTCCTGTAATCCCTCGCGTTTAGCATCCTCACCGACGGCCTCGATAATCATTTTTACAGCCGCTTCAATCTTTTGTGTATCCATTCTCTAGTTATTCCTCTCCATCAGGTAGGCTCTCACTTGGTTCAAGAAATACAAGGAACCCGTGACAATCCTAACTGTTTGTTTCTCTTCATTTTTATCTGTCAATTTCTGCTCTAGAAAATCCTGCCAACTTTGGTAATTGAGATTTCTAGACTTGGCTGTCTCTTTCAGCACGCTTTCATCAGTCGCCCGACTATCATCAAAATGGGTTAAAGTCAGTTGACTATCTGGCACCGTTTCTAGCAAATCCAGCATATCCTCCAAGGCCTTGGTTTTGATACAGGTAAAAAGGATTTCCTTATGATAATCCGCAAAGCGTTCTTGCAAGGTTGCTAATAAGGCCTTGATAGCATGGGGATTGTGGGCCCCATCTAAAAGCAGCAAGGGGGCACTAGACACGACCTCCAAACGCCCTGGCCATCTGGTTTCTTTCAAAGCTTGAGCAACCAAGGCATTACTTGCTAATTCTCGCCCAGTCTCCTGACAATAAGTATCTAGGAGGGCAAGCGCCATCCCCGCATTCTCTATCTGATGCAAACCAATCAGACCAGTCTGGAGACGACCTTGTCTGACAGAACTGGTATAATCAAAGATTTCACCCGTCACCACACTCTTTTGATGACTGACTTGATAATCACTCCCATAGGCAAGTCTCGGCGCATCTTTCCCTTCCGCAATGCGGTCAATAACAGCCAAGGCTTCTGGAGCTATGCGACCTGTCACCAAAGGAATGCCTTGCTTGATAATACCAGCCTTCTGTTCTGCTATGGCCTCTACAGTATCACCAAGTAGGGCTACATGGTCCAAGCCAATAGTCGTAATTCCTGTCAGAATAGGCTGACAGACATTGGTGCTATCCAGAAGTCCACCCATGCCGACTTCCATGATGGCCACATCAACTTTTTCAGTGGCAAAATAATCATAAGCTAGGGCAGTGATAATCTCGAATTCTGTCGTTCCTTGTAAAGCAGCACCCTTCTCCCCCTCAAGCAAAGACTCATAGTCCGCCATGAGGGCTTCTAGTCTCGCTTCTGGGATGGATTCCCCATTGATGCTAATCTGGTCTGTATAATGAATGAGATAGGGCGAGCTGAAAACACCAACTCTCAGACCTAGCTTTTCCAGCATCTTTTTCAAAAAAGCAATGGTCGAACCCTTGCCATTGGTCCCTCCGATATGGATAACCTTGAGTTTGAGATGGGGATTACCTCGCAGGGCTAGGAGTTCTACCATTCGTTCCAAGCCAAAATGCGGTTGGTCCGTCCGATAGTGGGCAATCCACTGATTGTTTTTAATTTCTTTCATCTTATTTATATTGTTTTAAATCTAGATTTTCCGCATCATCTGCCAAACGAATGGCTGACGCAATTTCAACTGCCATCTTATGACTGGCTACATCGTGCACGCGCACCACTTCGACACCCTGTCTCGCAGCGATACTGGTCACATGAGCCGAAGCGGTGTCCCGATTGCGAAAACCGACTTCCGTCTCAGGATTAACTTCAAAACCATTTTCTTCTAGGATATTGATGACAAATCGCTTACGCGAAACTCCAAGAAAGATTGGATATCCTTTCTGATGGAGTTTATCCAAGTCCCGTAAAAGAAGGAGATTTTCTTTCTTAGTCAGACCAAAGCCAATCCCTGGATCCAGCATGATCTTGCCTTTCGAAATCCCTGCTTTCTCCGCTCTTGCTAGAGCACGGTCAAAGAACGCGGTCATCAAATCTTCGATTGGCATTTTTTCAAAGTCAGCTAACTCTTCCTCTGTGAATGCTTGTCCAAAACCAAAACGAGGAAATATCTGCGAACTAGGGTGTTGAGGTCGAGCCATGACTGGATTAAACATGATGACTACTTGCGCACCAGCCTTAGCAACCACATGAGCCATTTTTTTGTCACCCAAGAGGCCAGTGATATCGTTGACCAGATTGGCGCCAGCAGCCAAAGCAGCCTCTGCCACCTGACTTTTCCAAGTATCGATAGAAATGAGGACATCACTTTCCTTACGGATAGCTTCAATGACTGGGACAACACGCTGGATTTCTTCTTCTATCTCAACATAGCTACTTCCAGGGCGAGTCGATTCTCCACCGATATCTAGCATACTTGCTCCTTCAGCTATCAATTTACGAGCTTGCTGAAGAGCCTGGTCAACAGCAAAAAACTGCCCACCATCCGAAAAGGAATCTGGGGTTACATTGATAATTCCGCAAATGGCTGTTTTTGCCTGACTAGCTTTATTGGACATACGGTCACTCCTCAAGATTTTTCACCACATTATTTCTCTATTTTACCATAAAAAGAAAAAGATGGATACGCCAGCATTCATCTTTTCCAAGTAAGGAAATGGTCTAAAAAGGCGAGCCTACATTTCGACTAATCAAAACCAGTAAAGCCAGCAAACAAAAGGCAATACCATTGACAATCATATGAAGCAAGATCGACATCTCTAAACGTTCTGTTCTGTAGGCTGTCCAAGTTAAAACTGTCGACATTCCTCCATAGATAAGGAGAGAAGGCAGATTGGTCGGTGTGTGGAGCAAGGCAAAGACGACTGCACCTACAAGATAACCCAACTTCTCTTTCCCACGGAAGATCTTCTTAGGGATAATTCCACGACACAATATTTCCTCACAAATGGGAGCAATCAGAACCAGTAAGAAAAAACTAGAAATCAGCGAGCTATTCTGAACCAGATTATTAATAGTTGATTGATTGCTGGTCGTAGATTCATTCATCAGACGAAGCAGGGCAGATCCGAATAAGTTACTTGTGAAAATAACCAAATAACTCAAAACCAAGCGGGCCAGATCTTTTGCCTTGAAAAAAGAAAGATTGAAGGTCGCAATCTCTGTTTTTCGTGCACTAAAGATAAAAACAGTTAGAATAGCGACCGACAGCAAAGCCACCAAGAGTCCTGACTGGAGGAGTGGGAATTGTCTAGCGGATAAAAGGGCAGATAAAATTAAGGGAAGTTGAGATAACACCAGTCCTATTAAAAAAATTAACACCCATATTCCTCTATCCAGAATTTCTTGCCAGATACTTTTTTTCTTCATGATATGCCTCCTTATAATAAAAAGGGGAAGCCCCCTTTTTATATTATACCATTTATAGCGCCATGCTGATATAGTTCAGGATAAACAAGGCATCCAAAATCCAAATCATCACGTGCACATCCTTGGCTTGACCTTTGACAAGTTTTGTCAAGGTGTATGTCAAGAAACCAACAGCAATCCCTTGTGTGATAGAGTAGCTGAATCCCATAAAGATAGAGGTGAAGAAGGCGGGAACTGCTTCGGCCATATCATCCCAAGGAATATTTTTCAAGTTAGAAAGCATCATGATTCCGACGATGATCAAAATTGGTGCTGTTGCAGCTGTAGGAACAATCGCTAGAAGCGGGCTAAAGAAGCTAGATAGAGCAAAACAGATTGCAACTACTAAGGCTGTCAAACCAGTACGTCCACCAGCACCGATACCCGCCGCAGACTCAACATAGGTCGTAACGTTTGAAGTACCTGCAATCGCACCTACTGATGTTGCCACCAAGTCAGAGTATAGAGCCTTGTCCAATTTAGCAGACTCATGGTTTTCCCCACTTGTCGCAACGATACCAACTTTTTCACCAGTACCGATAAGAGTACCAATTGTATCAAAAATATCTGTCAATGAGAAGGCAAGAATAGCCATCAAGGTTTCTGGTAAACGTGAAGTGTTTGAAATCAAAGATCCTAAACCTTCTGAACCCAGAGCAGCACCAAACAAAGTTCCTAAATCATTAACCGCTGATGAAAGGTTGTTGCTAGCAAAGTCAATCCCTGACAAATTCACAACACCAACAGCAATGGCAAGCACAGTCGTTGTTAAAATAGAAAGAATAATTCCACCTTTGATGCCTTTAACAACAAAGAAGATGGTAACAGCCAGACCTGCAAGAGCCACCAATACTGCTGGAGTATTGAAGTCTACCAATCCTGGAACAGCTGCTGAGTTTGCAGTAAGTGCAGCTTGAGCCTTATCTGCTCCTTCACCTGCTACAGTATAAGTACCTGGATCGATTGAGAATTTCAAGAGACCAGCATTCTTAATCCCTACATAGGCAAGGAAAACACCAATACCAGCCGAAATAGCTGAACGAAGTGTTGTAGGAATGGATTCGATGATCATTTTACGAACATTTGTCAAGGTAATAATCAGTGAAATAATTCCACAAATGAAGACCATACCAAGAGCTTCTTTCCAAGTATAGCCCATCCCAAACACAACTGTAAATGTGAAGAAGGCATTCAATCCCATACCTGGTGCTTGTGCGTATGGCAAATTAGCATAGAAAGCCATCATCAAAGTACCAACTACAGAACCGATAATCGTTGCCAAGAACACACCTTGAACAGGCATCCCTGTTTGTGAAAGCATTTGAGGGTTTACAAAGAGAATATAACTCATTGCAAAGAATGTTGTTAAACCAGCAAGCACCTCTGTACGGACATCTGTCCCGTGCTCTTTTAGTTTAAATAGTTTGTCCATGTTTAATCTCCTTTTGTTTTTTACGAACAATGAGAGTATTATATCATTTATCATTCACCTTTTCAATATGTTTGTTTGATTTATTTAACAAAATGAAATTTCTATTTTTGTTTTGAGTCTGTTTTTCTGCTTTCTTTTTGATATAATAGTAGACATCTTATCTGGAATGTACTAGGAAGGTTTATATGACTAAAAAAATTATCGCCGTTGATTTGGACGGAACCCTGCTCAACTCAGAGAGTAAGATTTCAGATTTTACTCGAAACACAATTAAACGAATTGCTGAAAAAGGCCACCATGTCATCATCACTACTGGGCGCCCTTACCGTATGGCAAAAGAATTTTATCAGGAACTAGAGTTGCACACACCTATGATCAACTTCAATGGTTCCCTTACCCATCTGCCAGGTCGTGCTTGGACGCATGAAAAGTGCTTGACCTTGGACAAAAAATACCTCTTAGACATGGTCAAACGCAAAGAGGATATCCAAGCCGACTTTATTGCAGGAGAATACCGCAAGAAATTTTATATCACGGCTCCTAATGAAGAAATTGCAAATCCCAAACTATTTGGTGTAGAAAATTTCCAACCAGAAAATCAATTCAAATCTGAATTGGTGACCAAGGACCCTAACTGTATCCTCTTGCAAACAAGAGTCGATGATAAATACGCGCTAGCAGATGAGATGAATCGTTTTTACCAACACCAACTAGCAATCAATACCTGGGGAGGGCCCCTCAACATTCTCGAATGTACACCAAAAGGGGTCAACAAAGCCTTTGCCTTAGAATACTTGCTCAATGTTATGAACCGTGACAAACAAGATTTGATTGCCTTTGGAGATGAACACAATGACACCGAAATGCTGGCTTTTGCAGGCAAGGGATATGCCATGAAAAATGCCAATCCCGATTTACTACCATATGCAGATGAGCAACTCTCTCTGACAAATGATGAAGATGGTGTTGCCCATACCCTACAAGATTTGTTCCTATGACACTCAAAAAGTTAGCTTGTGCTAGCTTTTTTGATTTTCACAATTTTTCAATTAATCGACCTGTTTTCATTTTTTTATATTAAATTACTCCCTTATCTTTTTAAACATTTCTACAAAATGTTTATATATTAACATTTTGTAAGCGAGTTTTCATTGAAAACCAATACATATTTATAAGAAATGGTTGATTTTTGTTTGAAAACGGTTTATACTTAAAGTTAGGCTTAAAGTTTTCTTAAACAAATAGTCAAACATTTTAAAGGAGGAATGACAATAATGAGTATCGGAATCATTATTGCGAGCCACGGCGAATTTGCTGCGGGTATTCATCAGTCCGGATCCATGATCTTTGGTGAACAAGAAAAGGTTCAAGTTGTAACCTTTATGCCAAACGAAGGTCCAGATGATCTATACGCTAAGATCAATAACGCTGTTGCTGCATTTGACGCAGAAGATGAGGTTCTAGTATTGGCTGACCTTTGGAGTGGATCTCCATTCAACCAAGCTAGCCGCGTGATGGGAGAAAATCCTGAGCGTAAGTTTGCCATCATCACTGGACTTAACTTGCCGATGTTGATCCAAGCCTACACTGAGCGCCTTATGGACGCTAATGCAGGTGTGGAAAAAGTCGCTGCGAATATCATTAAAGAAGCCAAAGATGGCATCAAGGCTCTTCCAGAAGAGCTTAACCCAGTTGAGGAAGTTGCAAGTGCTGCAGCTGCTCCTGCTGCCCAAGCTGCTATTCCAGAAGGAACTGTTATCGGTGACGGTAAACTGAAAATCAATCTTGCCCGTCTTGACACTCGTCTCCTTCACGGTCAGGTTGCGACTGCTTGGACTCCAGATTCAAAAGCAAACCGTATCATCGTTGCTTCAGACAACGTTGCTAACGACGACTTGCGTAAAGAATTGATCAAACAAGCAGCTCCTAACGGAGTAAAAGCCAACGTTGTCCCAATTCAAAAATTGATCGACGTTGCAAAAGACCCACGTTTCGGTGACACTCATGCCCTTATCTTGTTTGAAACTCCGCAAGATGCACTTCGTGCAATCGAAGGTGGCGTGCCAATCAAAACCCTTAACGTTGGTTCTATGGCTCACTCAACAGGTAAAACAATGATTAACAACGTTTTGTCTATGGACAAAGACGATGTTGCAACCTTTGAAAAAATGCGTGACCTCGGTGTTGAATTTGATGTACGTAAAGTACCAAACGACACGAAAAAAGATTTGTTTGACTTGATTAACAAAGCAAACGTTCAATAATTTTAATCTGTTTCTATCATTTTTGAAAACAGGATTAAATACTTTATTAAAATTAAATAGAAAAGGAATAAAACCATGTCAGATATTTCAATCATTTCTGCTATCTTGGTTGTAGTTGTTGCCTTCCTTGCAGGTCTTGAAGGTATCCTCGACCAATTCCAATTCCACCAACCAATCGTCGCATGTACCCTTATCGGACTTGCAACTGGTAACCTCGAAGCAGGTGTTATGCTTGGTGGATCTCTCCAAATGATCGCCCTTGGTTGGGCAAACATCGGAGCTGCCGTAGCTCCTGACGCTGCTCTTGCATCTGTTGCCGCAGCGATCATCTTGATTAAAGGTGGTAACTTTACTACTGAAGGTATCGCCGTTGCAACTGCAACAGCTATCCCTCTTGCCGTAGCTGGACTTTTCTTGACAATGATTGTTCGTACAATCTCAGTTGCCTTGGTTCACTCTGCTGACGCAGCTGCAAAAGAAGGAAACATTGCAGCTGTCGAACGCGCTCACTACTTTGCGCTTGTTCTTCAAGGTCTTCGTATTGCAATCCCTGCAGCCTTCCTTATCGCTATCCCAGCTTCTGCTGTTAAAGACGCTCTTGGCCTAATGCCAGAATGGTTGAATGGTGGTATGGCTGTCGGTGGTGCTATGGTTGTTGCCGTTGGTTACGCTATGGTTATCAACATGATGGCGACTCGTGAAGTATGGCCATTCTTCGCTATCGGTTTCGCTCTTGCAGCCATCTCTCAATTGACTTTGATTGCCCTTGGTGTCATCGGTGTTGCCCTTGCCTTCATCTACCTTAACCTTACAAAACAAGGTGGAAACGGTGGCGGCGGAGCTGCGACTTCTAACGACCCAATCGGTGATATCCTAGAAGACTACTAGAAAGGGGAACAATCATGGCTGAAAAAATTCAATTATCAAAATCAGATCGTCAAAAAGTTTGGTGGCGTTCACAATTCCTTCAAGGTTCTTGGAACTACGAACGTATGCAAAACTTGGGTTGGGCTTACTCTTTGATCCCAGCTATCAAAAAATTGTACACTAAAAAAGAAGACCAAGCGGCTGCTCTTGAGCGTCACCTTGAGTTCTTCAACACTCACCCATACGTAGCTGCTCCAATCATGGGGGTTACTCTTGCACTTGAAGAAGAGCGCGCTAACGGTGTTGAAATCGATGATGCTGCTATCCAAGGGGTTAAGATCGGTATGATGGGACCTCTTGCTGGTATCGGTGACCCAGTATTCTGGTTTACAGTTCGTCCTATCCTTGGAGCCCTTGGTGCATCACTTGCTGCATCTGGTAACATTGTTGGTCCCCTTCTCTTCTTCTTTGGATGGAATGCTATCCGTATGGCCTTCCTATGGTATACACAAGAGTTCGGTTACAAAGCTGGATCTGAAATCACTAAAGACATGTCTGGTGGTATCTTGAAAGACATCACTAAAGGAGCATCTATCCTTGGTATGTTCATCCTTGCCGTTCTTGTACAACGTTGGGTGTCTATCAACTTTACTGTGAACCTTCCAGGTAAACAATTAGCAGAAGGTGCTTACATCAACTTCCCAGAAGGACCTGTATCAGGTGCTGAGTTGAAAGGTATCCTTGGTCAAGCACTTGGTGGATTGAGCTTAGATAAGATTCAACCACAAACCCTTCAAGGTCAGTTGAACTCATTGATCCCAGGGTTGATGGGACTTCTCCTTACTTTCCTCTGCATGTGGTTGCTTAAGAAAAAAGTATCACCAATCACAATCATCCTTGCTCTCTTTGCAGTAGGTATCGCAGCTCGTTTCTTCGGTATCATGTAATCCAAGCAATTAAAGATTTATATAAAATGAGTCTGGGAAAAAGTCCCAGACTCATTTTTGATGTCATTTTTTTCTCCTAGTCAAATAATGAAAAGCTCCAATCACTACTGCTAGAATGGCAACATAAAGAACTTGAGTGGTTTCTAAAGGTACAAAAGTTCCTCGCAGGATAAAGGTATTGGCAAGCACTCCAACAAGGGCTGCAAGGCTCAAAAGTGTGAGCAAGGCTAGTTTGTATCGATTAAAGGGAATGCTGATCTTGGCAACTAGACACAGACCATTGACCAAAGCAAGGAGGAAGCAAATAAATTTAACCTGACCTGGGACAGTGATAAAGAAGTTAGTCAGGAGAACACTAGCGACTAGAACGCCACCACCAATCGCTGCGTTGATCAAAATATCTCGCATAAAATGTGTGCTGACCTTTTCTTTATTGGACTCAAAAGTTAGAAAGAAGGATGGAATCCCAATCGTAATGGCTGAAATGATTGTAAACTGAATGGGGATAAAGGCAAACTCCAAACCTAATACCACACTCAAAATCGCAAACACGATGGAAAAGAAAGTCTTTGTTAGAAAGAGAGAGGCGACCTTTTGGATGTTATTGATGACACGGCGCCCTTCCATCAAAATATCATAAAAAACTGCAAAGTCATCTGTCAGGAAAACAATATTGGATACACTTTTGGCTGCGCTCGTAGCACCTTTCATAGCAAAGCTGATGTCAGCTTTCTTGAGAGCTAGAACATCATTAACTCCATCACCGCTCATGGCAACAGTCTTGCCAGCATTTTGCAAAATAGATACCATCTTTTGTTTCTGTTCAGGTGTCACCCGACCAAAAATATCGTGTTCCAAGACCACTCTTTCAAAGTCCTCATCACTCACCTTGGTCATATCAATCGCACGGGCTGATTCTTTAAATCCTGCCTTACGAGCCACCCCATATACAGCCACATGATTATCACCACTGATAATCTTCACTTCAACACCTTGAGATTCGAAATAGTCAAAGGTGTCCTTGGTATTGTCCTTGATCTCATCTGACAGAACGACGTGCCCTAGTAGTTCCATATTGGCTGGACTCGTGATCTGGTCCTTGCTATGAGCGAGTGTCAAGATTCGAAAACCTTGCTGTTTTAGATCTTCATAGTAGGCATCCATCGCTTGGGTAAAGCCTAGAAACTCATAAGCACCGAAGAAATAGGTTCCACCCTCTTTTACTTGGACAAAGGAATACTTGTTTTTACTTGAAAAGGCACCAACTTCTTGAACTTCCCACTTTTTCTCACAGGTTAAGTAAGTCTTCAGAGCCCGCGACGTCGCATTTTCATCCTCAAAATAAGCCAGATAAGAAGACAGTTTCTCTGCTACATTAGCATCCATTTCTTGGACCTTCATATTACCAGTCGTGATGGTTCCAGTCTTATCAAAACAAAGAACATCTACACGCGCCAAGGTTTCCACACAGTATAGCTCCTGCACCAGAACCTTCTTTTTAGCCAGCTTCATGGCTGCTACCGCTAAGGAAACACTAACCAGTAGAATCAATCCCTCTGGAATCATGCCGACTAAGGCACCTGAACTTCCTAAAACAATCTCAACATAAGTCCGTCCTAGACTAAAACCTCTGATATAGAGGAGAATCGCAACTGGCACCAGCAAGATGGAAACGATTTTTAAAATCTTATCCATGTAATCGCGCAGTTGAGAAGGGTATTTTTTAAATTCCTTGCTGGATTTTGCAAGTTTGTTGATATAACTATCGGGACCCACAGCTGTAGCAAGGACCAGACAAGTACCACTGACGACATTGCTTCCGCTCATCAGCTGGTCACCAACTGTTTTAAAGACCGAATCACTCTCACCCGTCAGCAAGGACTCATCAACCTCAACATTCCCTTCCAGCACTTCTGCATCGACAGGCACCTGATCTCCCAGATTGAGATGTAGATACTCTCCTAAAACAATGTCCTCTGGATCAATCTCGATCGTTTGACCATCTCGATTGACCCTGTACTTACTCTTACCAAGCAAACTCAGCTTTTCCAAAGCATTTTTTGAACGCACTTCTTGGAAAATACCGATGGCTGTATTGATAGCAATCACACCTAAAAAGAGCATATTTTCAAATCGCAAGGTTGTGGCTACTAGAACTGCCAGAGCCAAGTTCATGGCATTAAAGAAGGTAAAGATATTTGAAACGACAATTTCCTTGGTTGTTTTGTAGGGTTTAATGTCGCTGATGTTTCGTTGACGTTCCTTGATGTCTTGACTGCTTAAATACTTCATTTCTACTCCGATATCCTTTTGTACTACTATAGTAACACATATCCTTTTCTCTGTCACTTAAAGACTCAAAATAAGAAGAACTCCCTTGGCAAGCATCATCTATCGCCACTTTAAGAAGAACTTAAAAGGAGGCTAGGATTCCCCTAACCTCTTTTCTCTATGCTTTATTCTGCCAAGGCACCCATTGGATCCCAAGGTGCGAGCACGATTGGTTCTGCTTCATAAGCAGCTTGTTCCTCTGCTGTCAGCAATTCTTTGCGAACAACGATTTGGTAGGTGTATTCGTCCATCCAAGCATCTGAGGCAACAAAGTACCCATCTGTACCGACCTTGTCTCCCCAAGAGTTCTCAACCTTCCACTTGGTTGGCTTGCCATTTTCATCCAAATCAACACCTGTCAAGACCATGGCGTGGGTCATCAAGCTTTCGCTGTAGTCCAAACGTCCAGCCTTGTCTTGAGTCAGTTGAATGTCCATGCTTGATTCAAAGTCATAAACATCTGTCGCAAGGATTCCAGCTTTACGGTTGCTGAGTTGACCGACATCTGAACCAAACCAAACAGTCTCACCCGTTTGCATTTGGGCAATCGCTAATTCTTTCAAGCGCTCCATTGGAACGTTGATGTAGCGAACTGCACGGCTACCAACCACATTCCCCAACATCTCAACTGTGTAAGATTTACCGTAAGGCTTGTCAGCAGTTGGAGCATTGATAACCGAAACGTAGTCTTCTAGAGGAAGGTCAACATATTTTTTGTAAAATTCTTGTGGTGTAATGCCCTTTTCACTTTGGTAGTTATCATCCTTGTCACGATAAGCAAAGTCAAATTTACGTGGTGGAAGACCCAAAGACATGGCAAGGAAGTTAAAGATTTCTTGCAAGAGGTCTTCTTTCTTAGCTTGAACAGTCGCTTGGTCTGCACCAGAAGCAAGCAAGTCACGCAAGATTTGGGCATCTTGGCGGAGCAATTTGTTAAGAATTGCATTAAGCTCACGGCTGCTGCTAGAAGAAACTGACTCAGGATAAACAGACTTGGGAACGACACCATATTTCACAAAGAGGGCAACGACCATATCCCATTGACCACCATCTTGTTGAGGTGTTTGGAGTAGGAAGCTAACCTTGCGGCTCGTCAAGTCTTGGTCTGCAGTCGCAATCACTTGCTCCAAGAACCAGTTGGATTTCTCGTACTTGTCCCAGAAGAAAGTGTGGGCTTGTGACAACTCAAAGTTTTCCAGTTTGTATTGAGAGATGAGTTTGTGGCGGAAGGTGTTGAGAGCTGCAAACATCCAGCAACGACCAGAGGCTTTCTGGTTAGTAACCTTGTCCTTAGTCAAATCCAATGAGAAAACAGGTGTATTGTCTACATGGCTTTGGCGACGTTCTAGGGCTGCAAAAATTCCGTTATGGCTGGCAGCATTTTCGATCGCTTGGTATTTGACATTTGCTTCATAGTTGGCAAAAAGTTTATCTGTAAATGATTCTTGAATCGCGTTCATAGATTCCTCCTTTTATTCTACTGTCTATTATAACTCTTTTCACAAATGAAGCAACCGAAAAACTTAAAAAGGCAAGGACATTCTCCTCGCCTTTTCTAAAATAAATCAAATTAAGCAATACTCGCAAGGAGAACCTCTAACTCCTCCTTGGTCAAGCGACGCCATTCTCCTCGTTCTAAGTTCTCGTCCAAGGCTAACGTTCCCATCGTCAAACGTTGTAGGTCCACCACTTCCTTGCCACAGTAGGCCACCATTCGTTTGACTTGATGAAACTTCCCTTCTGCAATGGTCACGCGAACCAGACTTTGATTCTTTACTGACTCTACCGACACAATCTCCAGCTTAGCTGGCTGGCAGGTAAAGTCCTTGAGCGGAATGCCCTTGACAAATGTCTCCACGTCTTCTTGGCTCATGATGCCCTCGACTTGTGCCAGATAGGTCTTATCCACATGACGTTTTGGTGAAAGAAGAGCATGAGCCAGCTGGCCATCATTGGTCAAGAGCAGGAGGCCATGCGTATCGATATCCAAGCGCCCTACTGGGAAAACTTCCTTGGTCCGAGCAATATCATCCAACAAGTCCAACACTGTTCTGTGTTTAGAATCCTCAGTCGCAGAAATAACTCCTTGGGGCTTGTTCATCATGTAGTAGACAAACTCTTCATACTCCAGCACTTGGCCATCAAAGCGAATCTCATCTCTTTCTTCGTTAATCTGCAATTTAGCTGACTTTTCTTTTTTACCATTTACCGTCACGCGCCCAGCCTTCAAAAGGTTTTTGACCTCCGTCCGGCTCCCCACAGCGCAGGCAACTAAAAATTTATCTAATCTCATAGAACTATTATATCATACTCAAAAGGAGGATGGCTCAATGACCAACCTCCTTTTCTTTTCAGAGTCGGAAAGCTAACTTCCTCTGTCCCAGAAGATAGCTAAGACAATCATGGCACCGAGAACTGCTGGGATAATGGCTGTACCGTTTAGGATTGGTCCCCAAGTTCCAAAGAGCAAGTGACCCAAAGAAGCACCAATCCAGCCGAGAAACATTTTCCCAAAGCATCCCATGCTTTCTCCGCGATTGGTTAAAGCACCTGCCAAGAGTCCCACTAGGAGACCAACAAACATACTTCCAAGCATAGCTTCTCCTTAAATTGCCCAGTCTCCATTACGGAAGAGGGGTACGCGTGTTCCATCCTCACGGATACCATCGATATCCATTTGATTCGAACCAATCATAAAGTCCACGTGAACATCTGAACGGTTCAGTCCTGCAGCGTCAAGCTCTTCTTCGCTCATCTCTGCACCACCAACAACGCTAGTCGCATAGGCAGCACCGATAGCCAAGTGGTTTGACGCATTTTCATCGAAAAGGGTATTAAAGAAGGTAATACCTGACTGAGAAATTGGACTTGGATCTGGTACCAAGGCACATTCACCCAAGGAACGCGCGCCAGCATTTTCAAAAACAAGGTCTTTCATGACCTGATCACCCTTCTCAGCAGTGATATCTACGATTTGACCATCCTTGAAAGTTACTTTAATGCCTTCGATGATATTTCCGTTGTAGCTAAGTGGTTTTGTAGAGGTTACATAGCCCTCTGCACGACGGAAGTCAGGAGCCGTAAAGACTTCTTCTGTTGGCATATTTGGCAAGAATCCTTCTCCCTGTGCATTGACTGCTCCAGCTGATTCCCAAACGTGATTCTTCGGCAAGCCAAGTGTCAAATCTGTCCCTGGAGCTGTGTAGTGAAGAGCTGAAAATTGTTCTTTATTAAGCATTTCCGCCTTGCTCTTAAGGATTGCTGCATGTTCTTCCCAAGCCTTAACTGGATCTTCTTCGTAGACACGGCAAGTTTTGAAGATTTGATCCCAAAGGAGGTCCACTGCTTCTTCATCGCTCGCAGCATTTGGAAAGACCTTCTTAGCCCACTCAAGCCCTGCTGCAGCTGCTACAGTCCAGCTAACCTTGTTGGATTGAGTTGCGATACGCATTGGCTTCATGGCAAGTCCCATCGCTTTAGCAGAAGCTGAAAGCTTGTCCGCATCCACTCCGTTCAAGGCACCTGGATCAGAAGAACGAACCCCAAGACGGCTAGCCTTGTTCTCCAAGAGATAGTTCATCTCAGCAATCTTGTATTCTGGCACATTGTCTAGACGCTCCATCGGCGCGTGGAGGAATTTCTCACGGTTAATCACATCATCTGTCCACTGAACGATAACCTCATGCGCACCCAAGGCATAAGCTTCTTTCACAATCAAATGCGCCAACTCACGCTGCTCCACATCGATAGAGAGAGCCAAGGTGTGACCAGGTTGCACGTTAATTCCGTTCGCAACCAATAATTTCGCATATTTTTCTAGATTTTCTTTAAAATTTGGTAAAACCATTCTATTCTTCCTTTTCTTTTATTATTTCTCTTTAAATAAGGACAACAAGCTAACCGTTGCCACCGTACCGCAAATCAAAGCGGTCATTCTCAAAATCGTATCAGGGTCAAGATCCAGCTGATAATCAAACACCTTTTGCGCTGGCTTATCCTGAGCGGAAATGGTAAGTTTCATAAAAACCTCTTCCTATATTTTAGAAAAATTCATCAAACAAACTCAACTGGTTATCCTCTGGCATATTGCCCAGAATCCCCATTTCATCCATCTTTTCAACCAAGGTTGATGAGAGGCCACCACGTTTGCGTAGTTCTGTTTTGGAAAGGAATTCTCCCTCTTCACGCGCTCGTACCAACTGCTTGGCAACGTTCTCTCCCAGACCATCCATTGCTACAAATGGCGGAATGAGGGTATCCCCATCGATGAGGAACTCTGTCGCCTGACTACGGTAGAGATCGAGTTTGCCAAACTTGAAACCTCGTTCCCACATCTCATTGACAATCTCAAGAGTTGTATAAAGATCAATTTCCACATTAGAAGCTTCATTGTTCTTCCGTTTTTCAGCGATTTCTTCCATTCTTCGCTTAATAGCATCTAAGCCCGCTCCCATAGTCTTGATATCAAAGGCCTTGGCACGGATAGAGAAATAAGCACAGTAATAATAAATCGGATGGTGAACCTTGAAGTAGGCCACACGCAAGGCCATCATAACGTAGGCTGCCGCATGGGCCTTAGGGAACATGTACTTGATTTTCCCACAGGACTCGATATACCACTCTGGTACCTTATTGGCTTTCATGGCTTCAATGTAGCCATTTCGCTCTTCCTCGGAAATCTTCAACCACAATCCCTTACGTACCCGTTCCATGATGGTAAAGGCCATCTTAGGCTCGAGACCCGCATGCATGAGGTAAACCATGATGTCGTCCCGACAACCGATAACGGTTGATAGGTCCGCAATTCCTTGCTTGATCAAATCCTGGGCATTTCCCAACCACACATCAGTACCGTGGGACAGACCTGAGAGCTGAAGCAATTCCGCAAAAGTCGTCGGATGCGTTTCGTCTACCATCCCACGTACAAAGTTTGTTCCAAACTCTGGGATTCCCAGCATGCCCGTCGGCGTTCCGATTTGCTCCGGCGTCACCCCAAGTACATCCGTCCCAGAAAAGAGGGCCATCACGCCTTCATCATCCATAGGGATTTCATTAGGGTCAATCCCAGACAAATCCTGCAGTTTCCGAATCATGGTCGGATCATCATGCCCCAGCACATCAAGTTTGAGAACGTTCTCATCGATATCGTGGAAGTTAAAGTGAGTCGTCTGCCATTCAGCCGTCACGTCATCCGCTGGATACTGGACAGGAGTAAAGTCGTAGACATCCATGTAGTTAGGAATAACAACGATTCCCCCTGGGTGTTGTCCCGTTGTCCGCTTGACACCAGCAGCACCTTGAGCAAGGCGTTCCACCTCTGCATCACGATAAAACTTCCCGTAGTCTCTCTCGTAGCCCTTTACAAATCCATAGGCAGTCTTGGCAGCCACCGTACCAACCGTTCCTGCACGGAAGGCATATTCCTCACCAAAGATATCACGTACATCCAAGTGGGCGCTAGGCTGGTCTTCTCCTGAGAAGTTCAAGTCAATATCGGGAACCTTATCTCCATCAAAACCAAGGAAGGTTTCAAACGGAATATCCTGCCCATTTTTGCTGAGTTTGTGACCACAGTTTGGACAATCCTTATTGGGCATATCAAAACCTGAACCGTAAGAGCCATCGGTGATAAACTCACTGTACTGACACTGACCACAGACATAATGAGGAGAGAGAGGATTAACCTCCGTAATCCCAATCATGGTCGCAACAAAACTGGAGCCAACAGATCCACGAGAACCAACCAAGTAACCCCGTTCATTGGAACGTTGCACCAGCATCTGCGATGCCAGATAAATCACGGCAAATCCATTCCCCAGAATAGAAGTCAATTCTTTTTCAATCCGCAAATCAACGATGTCTGGCAACGGATTTCCATAAATCTCAAAAGCTTTCTTGTAGGTCAGCTCAGCGACCGTTTCTTCAGCCTTGTCGATGAAAGGTGTGTACAAGTCACCCTTAACGACCTCAACAGGCTCAAATATTTCTGCCAAGGCATTGGTGTTCTCAATAACTAGTTTACGAGCTAAATCTTCGCCCAAGAAGGCAAATTCATCCAACATCTCATTAGTTGTTCGAAAATGAGCCTTGGGCAGAGGAGCTGGTTGGGCATGTTCGCCATGACCGATGGTTCGGTTAATCATAGCCCCTTGTCCCAAACTACGGACGATAATTTCACGGTAAATCTCTTCTTCCGGTTCGATATAGTGAACATTTCCCGTAGCCAGTACAGGCTTACCAAGACGGTCCCCGACCTCTATCAAACTCTTGATAATGGTCTGAAGTTCCTCCATATCCTTGACCTGCTCTTTAGCAATCAAGGGAGCATAGATAGCCGGTGGCATGACCTCGATAAAGTCATAATACTTGGCCACCTCAACCGCCGCATCCACACCTTGGGAAACAACTGCGTCAAAAACTTCACCCTCGGAGCAAGCCGATCCCAAAATCAAACCTTCCCGATGGGCATCTAGAACCGTTCTCGGAATCCGTGGCACCCCTTCAAAATACTTGGTATTGGACAAAGAAACCAGTTTAAAAATATTTTTTAAACCTATCTGATTCTTGACATAGATAGTCGCATGCTTAATCCGAGCTTTTTTATAAGAATCTGGACTAATCAAATCAATGTTTAGTCTAGCTAGATCGGTCACACCATGTTTTTCCGCCACCTCTTTGATAAAGATGAAGAGCAAACGACCAGTCGCTTCCGCATCGTAGTTGGCCATGTGGTGGTGTTCCAGAGCTACACCAAAACGCTTGGTCAAAGGTCCCAAACCATGACGTTTATACTCAGGATAAAGGTTTCTAGCAAACTCGAGCGTATCGATGACTGGCTGGCTAATCTTAGGCAGACCATGACGCTCATAGTTGGCATTCATAAAGCCAACGTCAAAGGTTGCATTGTGGGCAACTAGGACGGTATCCTTACAGAATTCTTGGAATTCTTGCAAAACTTGTTCCAGTGGTTTGGCATTTTTGACATGATCATCTGTAATACCAGTCAACTCTGTAGTAAAGGCTGATAAAGGGTGACCTGGGTTGATAAATTCATCAAATTCAGCAATAACATTCCCTTTGTACATCTTAGAGGCCGCAACCTGAATCAAGTCATTATAGATGGCTGAAAGTCCCGTCGTTTCCACGTCAAAAACCACATAGGTCGCTTCTGACAAGTCCATCTCCACTTCGTTATAAACGATAGGAACGCGGTCCTCTACAATATTGGCTTCCATTCCATAGATTAGCTGAATTCCAGCTTTCTTAGCTGCCTTATAGCCGTGTGGGAAGGACTGGACATTCCCGTGGTCCGTGATGGCAACCGCCTTGTGTCCCCACTTAGCAGCTGTCTCAACGATTTTTTCTACCTCAGGAAGAGCATCCATGGTCGACATGTTAGTATGAGCATGAAACTCGACCCGACGCTCACCTTCTGGCATCAAATCCTTCCGCTCATAGTGAACAACTTCCTGCACATCCTGCACGTTCATGGTCAAATCGCGTGTAAAGTTATTCATCTCCACATTTCCACGAACACGGAGCCAAGAATTCTTCTTAATGATGTCAAACTTCTGAGCTTCTTCTTCATTCTTAACCCATTTTTGCATTGAAAAACTTGAAGTGTAGTCCGTCATTTTAAAATTGATCAAAACGCGACCAGTTCTGGTCACTTTATGTTCCACATCAAAAACGACCCCTTCAAAGACTAGACGATTTTCCTCAGTTGTCACGTCGATCATCTGGGTAACTTCTGCCTTATCTAGTTTTGGCTTAGCCGCAGCTTTTTTAGCCTGAAAATCGAAGGCTGGTTTCTCTTCTACTGGAGGAGGAGCCATTTGTTCCAGTTGTTCCATAGCACGCAAAGCCTCTTCATTGGCAGCCTGTACAATTTGTTCATTCTCCGTATAGAAGGCTTCCTCCTGCTCTTGTGTAAGGGCATCATTCTTTTCTATTTGGCATACAAAGGCTGGGAAACCAAACTTTTCAAGTTGCTTTGCTAGATTAGGAAGATGATTCTTCTTAAAGTGTTCCTTATCAATCGCCTCTGAACCTTCAATAAAGAGTTGATTTCCCTCCGCACGAACTTGCAGATTCTGATAAAGAGACTTAAATCCTTGGCTAGCACACGGACCTTCAGAAAAAGCCTCCTTATAGTAGGCCTGCAAGAGTTCATTAGAAAATTCTTGAGAAAGAGCCTTGATTTCAAAAACAGCTTGATTGCCTGTCTTAGAAAATTCATCACTCAACCCCTTCTTTAACTCTAGAAAAATTTCGATAGGTAAAATTTTAGAAAATACAAAATGAAATTCCCATACCTTACTAATTTTATGAACCACGACACGCTCAATGCTTGCATCAACGAGAGCAGGATCCTGTTTCAGTTGATCAGAGATTCCTAGTTGATTCATTAAAATTTCAAACTTACTTGACATTCATTTTCCTCACATTATTCTCTTACTATTTTACCATAATTAAAGAAAATATATAGCTAGTACCATTTTCCTTGCGATTTAGATGGAAAGGTTTTATCATACTTATAGTAGATAAAACTATACTGATCCGTAGTCACATATTAAAAAGTGAGATGACATCTCACTTGGCATCTCACTCTTTTTATTCTTAAAATCCATTATTGTCGCTGAGCTCTTTGAACCAGTGGCCTGATTTCTTCAGGCGGCGTTCTTGCGTTTCCAAGTCAAGCTCAACCAAACCATAGCGGTTTTTATAGCTATTGAGCCATGACCAGCAGTCAATAAAGGTCCAGATTAAGTAACCTTTACAGTTAGCACCATCTTCGATGGCACGATGGAGTTCACACAAATGCCCTTTAACAAAGTCGATACGATAGTCGTCTTGAATCATGCCATTCTCACGGAATTTATCTTCACCTTCAACACCCATGCCATTCTCTGTCAACATCCACTCGATATTACCATAATTTTCTTTGATATTTTGGGCAATATCATAAATCCCTTGCTCGTAGATTTCCCAACCACGATGGGGATTGATTTTACGGCCTGGCATGACGTAAGGTTCGTAGAAATGTTCAGGCAGGAGCGGGCTATCAGGATGTTTAGCAAAACGCGGGGCCATAACACGCAAAGGCTGGTAGTAGTTGACTCCGAGGAAATCAACTGTGTTCTCGCGAATGAGCTCCAACTCCTCAGCTGTAGAATCTGGCAGTAAATCATGCTCAGACAAAATTTCCACCAATTCCTCTGGATAAGTCCCCAAGACAGATGGATCTAGGAAAGATTGAGCTTGAAAGAGATCGGCAATGCGAGCAGCCTTGACATCTGCGGGATGCTGACTACGTGGGTAGGCTGGTGTCAAATTAAGGACAATCCCAATCTTAGAACCAGGCAAAATCTCGTGACAAGCCTTCACCGCAAGACTACTAGCCAGTTGTGTATGATAGGCTACCTTAACAGCCGCTTGGGCATCTACCTTATGAGGATAATGGGCATCATAGAAATAGCCGAACTCTACAGGGACGATGGGCTCGTTAAAAGTAATCCATTGATCCACCAAATCTCCATAGGTCTCAAAACAGAAACGAGCATAGTCTTCGTAGGCCTTGATAGTGGCCTTATTTTCCCAACCATCTCCGTCTTCTTGAAGGGCAAAAGGCAGGTCAAAGTGATAGAGATTGACTAAGAGACGAATCCCCTTGGCCTTAATGGCTTCAAAGACCTGACGGTAGAAAACCACCCCTTGCGGATTGACCACTCCACGGCCTTGCGGAAAAAGTCGAGACCACTGGATAGAAGTGCGGAAGGCTGTATGTCCAGTCTCTACCAAAAGCTCAATATCCTTTTCCCAGTTTTCGTAAAAGGTCGATGTTTTGTCAGGTCCAAGCCCATTGTAGTAGCGATTGGGTTCCACCTGATACCAATAATCCCAGAGATTATCTCCTTTACCATCACCAAGCACTCGTCCTTCTGTCTGTGGTCCAGAAGTGGAGGAACCCCAAACAAAATCCTTTGGAAATTTTAGCATTGTTATACCTCTTAACTTGATTATGTCTTTATTCACTCCCATTATATAGAAAAAACAAGGTAAAAACTAGTTACATTTTTGCCTTGTTTTTCTTCTGATTATAGTTTTTATTTCTTGCTTAGGATTTCAAGGGTTTCGAGCAAGTTGTCTGCATGAACTTCGATGGTGTCACCAGTCGCCTTAATCTTAACTTCTACGATGCCATCGGCTGCTTTTTTCCCAACAGTAATACGGATTGGCAACCCAATCAAGTCGCTATCGCTGAATTTAACACCGACACGTTCGTTACGGTCGTCTGTCAAGACTTCGTAACCAGCTCCCATCAAGCTTGCTTCAAGTTTCTCTGTCAAGGCTTGCGCTTCTTCGTCTTTGACATTGACAGTAATCAAGTGCACATCAAATGGTGCCAATTCTTTAGGGAAGTTAACTCCCCAAGCGTAACGGTATTCACCTTTTGGCGTTTTGTTAACAAAGAGGCGAGCGTGTTGCTCCATAACAGCTGAGAGAAGACGGCTAACACCGATACCGTAACAACCCATGATGATTGGCACAGCACGACCATTTTCATCCAAAACATCTGCGCCCATACTTGCTGAATAACGAGTTCCGAGTTTGAAAATATGACCGATCTCGATACCACGCGCGAAGTTAAGAACACCTTGTCCGTCTGGGGAAATTTCACCCTCACGAACTTCGCGAATATCTACGTATTCTGCAGTAAAGTCACGACCTGGGTTCACACCCGTCAAGTGGTAGCCATCTTCGTTAGCCCCCACAACAGCATTGCGAACATCTTGTACCTTACGGTCTGCAATGATTTTCACATTTTCTGGCAAACCAACTGGACCAAGCGAACCAAAGCCAGCTGGAATAACATTTGCTACTTCTTCTTCGCTAGCCACATCAAAGAAATCTGCTCCCAAGTGGTTTTTCAACTTGACTTCATTGAGTTGGTCATTTCCAACTAGAAGAGCTGCAACAAGCTCCCCATCTGCCATATAAAAGAGGGTTTTAATCGTTTGCTCTTCTGACACGTTAAGGAAGGCTGCCACTTCATCGATGGATTTAACACCTGGAGTTTCGACGCGAGTCACTTCTTCTTCAGCGACAACACGATTGCTTGGTTTGTACTCGTTTGTTGCCATTTCTAAGTTAGCTGCATAGCTAGACTCACTTGAGTAGGCAATGGTGTCTTCACCAGAAACCATCCATTTGAGCAATTCTGCCTTGATTTCTTCTTGCACTTCTGCAGGAATTTCATCAAATGAGGCAACTGACTTGTCTAAGACAACCCAGCGATCGAGGTCTGTACGGGCTGGTGTAATGGCCATAAATTCTTGGCTATCCTTACCACCCATGGCGCCACCATCACCGATGATGGCCTTGAAGTCCAAGCCACTACGAGTGAAAATACGTTCATAGGCCGCCTTGTACTCGTCATAAGTCACATCCAAACTATCGTAATTAGCATGGAAACTATAGCCGTCTTTCATGATAAATTCACGCGTACGGAGAAGTCCGTTACGTGGACGTTTTTCATCACGGTATTTCGGTTGGATTTGGTAAAGGTTGAGTGGCAATTGCTTGTAGGACTTGACAGAGTCACGAACAATAGCTGTAAAAGTTTCTTCGTGTGTCGGACCTAGGATAAAGTCTGACTTTTCACGATTTTTCAGTTTATAAAGGTCTTCACCATAGGTTTCATAACGGCCTGATTCACGCCAAAGATCAGCACTGAGAAGGGCAGGAGCCAACATCTCCACCGCACCAATCTTATCAAACTCTTGGCGCATGATATTCTTAGCCTTTTCAATCACACGGTTAGCAAGTGGTAGGTAAGAATAAACACCTGCAGAAACTTGACGAACATAACCAGCACGCAACATAAGGGCATGACTGATAACTTGAGCATCGCTTGGCATTTCGCGAAGCGTTGGGATTAGCATTTTACTTTGTTTCATAATATTCCTCGATTATCTAAAAGAAGAGTCGCATAATGTCATTCCAGGTCACAGCTAGCATCAAGACAACCATGATGACTACACCAGCCATGGTGACATAGGTTTCAATTTCTTGTTTAAGGGGTTTCCGGCGGATAGCCTCTAGGATATTGAGCACAATCTTTCCACCATCCAAAGCCGGGATAGGAATCAAGTTAAAAATCCCGATATTAATGGAAATCATAGCTAGGAAGTAGAGGACATTCTCAAGACCATTTTTAGCAGCATCGCTACTTGCCTTAAAAATGGCAACGGGACCACCGAGTTTGTTCAAATCTGGATGGAAAATCAAGTTTTTCAGAGCCGAAAGGATACGGAGCCCTGAGTCAGCAGCAGTTGTAAATCCACCAACAAACATGGATAGGAGGTCTGACTTGACTCCCGGTTGAACACCTAGAAGGTAACGTCCTTGATTTTCTTCTGGCGTTACAGTGACTTGTTTTTCGCTACCATTTTCAGAAATGGTCACATCTAAGGTCGGGGCGGTCTTGTCCTTGGTATCTGCTTCTACAGCCTGAATCAAGTCTTGCCAATTCTTAACTTCGTGAGAGCCGACCTTGGTGATTTGGGCGGTTTCAGCTACACCCACCTTAGCCAAAGCTCCCTCTGGCATGACATGAAAGAGATTGGTCTGAGTGTCTCCAACACCACCCTGCAAAAAGATCAAGATCCAAAAAACAACAACACCTAAGATAAAGTTGTTCATAGGACCTGCAAAGTTGGTGATGAGCTTGCCCCAGATAGAAGCATTTTGATACTGTACATCCAGAGGAGCGATGCGTACTTCGGTACCATCTGCCTCAACAACCGTTGCATCATGATCCACAGCAAAGGTCTTTTCTTCTTCCAAGACCAAGCCTTTAATGAAGAGCTTATCTTCGAAATCAAACTGGGTTACCTGCATAGGGAGAGCTGTTTGATCCAGTTTCTTCCCAGATAGATTGATCCGTTTGACCTTACCATCCTCTGCAAGTGTTAAACTGACTGGGGTTCCTGTCTTGATTTCCGTCGCATCATCCCCCCAACCAGCCATACGAACATACCCTCCTAAAGGAAGGATCCGAATGGTATAAGCAGTGCCATCCTTACCAATATGGGCAAAAATCTTGGGGCCCATACCAATAGCAAATTCACGAACTAAAATGCCTGATTTCTTGGCAAAATAAAAATGTCCAAACTCATGCACCACCACGATAATCCCAAAAACCAGGATAAAGGTTAGCAATCCAATCATTCAATATTCCTTTCTTTAGAAGAGGCCAAACAAGTGCATGATAGGAAAGACAACTAGCATACTATCAAAACGATCCAACACACCACCATGTCCCGGGATAAATTTCCCTGAATCCTTGACACCGAAATGGCGTTTCATAGCACTCTCAATCAAATCACCAAACTGACCTGCCACACTGAAGAAGACGGCAAAGAGGCTCATTCTATAAATCCCATACGGGAGCGCAACTGTGCTATCTACTAGCATAAAGATTGCTGTTATCAGTACTGCACCTAGAATGCCCCCGATAAAGCCCTCAATGCTCTTATTGGGAGAAACTCTTGGTGCCAACTTATGCTTGCCAAAATTCATCCCTATCAGGTAAGCCGCACTATCTGTCGCCCAAACGATAAAGAGGGCCAGAAGCACCTTGTCAAAACCTGCCACCCGAGCATCTAGTAAGGCATTAAAACCAAAACCAACATAAAAGCTCACAGCAATTGGAAAGGCAGCATCTTCAATCGTATAGTTTTTACTGAAAACGGTCGTCCCTAGCATGATCGTAATTAAAACGCTGTAAGCAACCACATTCCCATCAACTGGCAAAAAAGTTAGATAATTTTCTAAGGGGATTGTGAGGGCAAATGTCGCAAAGAGGGTCAAGGCGCCCTCGATGGTCATGGTCTTTAGCCCCTTCATCTGCAAGAGTTCATGGACAGCCAGCATGGCTAACAAACCAATCCCTATCTGCAACAAGAGTCCTCCCACAAATAAGACTGGAAGGAAAATAGCCAGGGCCAATACCGCAAACAATGTTCTCTTTTGTAAATCTTGGGTCATATCTTCTCCTAAACTCCTCCAAAACGGCGATTGCGACGATTATAGGCCGTAATAGCCTCCTTCAAGGATGCTTCATCAAAATCAGGCCACAAGGTGTCCGTAAAGTAAAGCTCGCTATAGGCTGCTTGCCATGGCAAGAAATTACTCAAACGCAACTCACCACTCGTACGGATAATCAAATCAGGATCTCGCAAATCCTTTGGCAGGCGTTGTGTGAAAAGATAATCCCCTATCACATCTTCTGTAATATCACCAGGATTGATTTTGGCATCTAGAACTTCCTGAGCCAAGCTCTTAAAAGCCTGCGTAATTTCAGCACGACCACCATAGTTAAGCGCAAAATTGAGAATCAAGCCTGTATTGTTCTTGGTCAATTCCTCTGCTTTTTTCAAAGCTTCAAAAGTCGGCTTAGGTAGGCGATCTGTCTCCCCAATCATCTGAATCTTAACGTTATTTGCATGTAATTCCGGGACGTAGTTGTCATAAAACTCGACTGGTAAGTTCATGATAAACTTAACTTCTTGATCTGGGCGCGTCCAGTTTTCCGTTGAAAAGGCATAAACCGTGATGACCTTGACTCCCATCTTGTTAGCTGCCTTGGTCACCTTTTGGAGGGCTTCCATCCCTGCCTTATGACCAAAAACCCGTGGTTGCATCCGTTTTTTAGCCCAGCGGCCATTCCCATCCATGATGATGCCAATGTGAGCAGGAACCTGTGTTGGAACCTCAACTTCTACAGCTTTATCTTTCTTAAAAAATCCAAACATGATCTTATTCCTATTCAAAAATCTATCGTTTCATTATACCATATTTCCCTCTATTCTTCTATTGCTAAGTTACTGCCCCTGCTTACAGATAGACAAAAATAAGCCGCCTGATTAGGCGACTTTATTTTATAGGGAGATTATTATGAAAAAGTTTTAGGAGTTTAAGTTAAGTTTCTCTTAACTTATGAGCTTAGTATACACCTCCTAGCTTAAATTTTTCTTAAGTTTTTTTGAGAAATGAAAAATCTAAAATAAGATTACCCACTTGAGTGTACGAAAAGTACCTCAAATCATCTCAAATAGCCAATCTAAGTCTAAAACCTAGCTTTTTCTGAAAGTCATTTCAAGCTGACACCTTTTTCCATAGTTTATAGATTGAAACTTTGCCTCATAAGTTACTTTCATAATACACTTATCTATCAAATCATATATTCTACACTATAGGTGGCATCTGATAAGATACGAGCTAGAAACTGCTTGGTACGTTCTTCTTGTGGACGACTAAAGAAATCGTGTGGATTATTCTCCTCTACGATACGGCCTCCATCCATGAAAATAACGTGGTTGGCGACATCTCTAGCAAATCCCATCTCATGTGTGACGACCACCATGGTCACACCTTCTCCCGCCAACTGTTTCAGAACATCCAAAACATCTCCAACCAACTCAGGGTCTAGTGCAGATGTTGGTTCATCTAGCAAAATCACCTCGGGCTTTACGGCAATAGCACGCGCAATCCCTATTCGTTGTTGTTGCCCCCCAGATAGCTGGGAAGGGTAGTAGTCTTTATAGGCCAGTAAACCAACTTTTTCCAAGGCAGATTCTGCACGTTTGAGTGCTTCTTCCTTGGGAACTTTACGAGCCACGATTAGGCCTTCTAGAATATTTTCCAGAGCAGTTTTGTTTGCAAAGAGATTGTAGTGTTGGAAAACAAAGGCTGTTTTTTGGCGAATTTCTAGAATGTCTTTCTTGCTTAATTTGGCTAAGTCATAGGTCTTTCCTGCCAAGATCAAACGGCCACTGTCAGCTTTTTCTAAGTGGTTGAGACAACGGAGAAAGGTCGTTTTCCCCGAACCTGATGGTCCTAAGATAACGACTACATCCCCTTGATTGATCTGGAGATTGACATCCTCCAGTACCTGCCTCTCACCAAATGTTTTTGCGATATGTTCTACTTGTAACATCCTGTCCTCCTATACAAAACGCGCGCTAGATGCTTTTGCTCTCTTTTCTTTTTTCACATAGCCTTTCTCCAGTAGGGAGAAGCCCCACTGAATCAAACCACAAATCAAAATATACTGCAAAAAGATCACAAAATAAGACTCAAAATACTGGTAACCGTAGGACGCTTCCACACGGGCAATAGCGGTGATATCCTTGATGGTCATGACAAAAACCAGGGAGGTCCCTTTTACGATATTGATCACCAGATTTGCCAAGTTAGGCAAGGCTGAGCGCAAGGCTTGAGGAAAAACAATTCTTAGATAGGCCTGGGGCGTAGTTAGCCCAATCGCATGCGCCGCCTCTAGTTGGCCCTTGTCCACCGTCAAGATAGCTGAACGCAAAATCTCCGATAAACTCCCGACTGTCATCAAACTATAAATGATAAAGGCATAATAGAGAGGATCAAGTTTGAAAATATCAAAGTCGCTTCCTATGCTTTTGAAAAATTGATTCAGCAAACTTGGAAACAAACTATAAAAGAAGAGAATCAATAAAATCGGTGGAGTCGCTCGGATAAAAGCCAGATAGACTAGAGAAAAACTCCTCACCCCTCGAACCTTGTAAATCTGCCCCAAGGCTAAAAATAGAGCCGGTAAAAAGCTTAAGACCATAGCCACAATCATGATAATCAAGGTGATTGGCACACCCTTCAAGGTCTCCAGAAAGGTCTTTACAATATAGTCTATATCCATTTCTTACCTCCCTTTTGTTTCCAAAGACTTCTCAAGCAAACGACTCAAGCTAGAAATAACCAGGGCAATCCCCCAATAAAGAAGCGCGACTGCCGTATAGGTTTCCAGAGAGTAGTTCCCTAAATTGCGACTGATCAAGAGATTCCCCGCCCCCATAACATCAACGAAACCAATCGTATAAGCCAAAGCAGCATCCCGCATGAGATTGAGAATAGCAGTCGTTATATTGGGAAGAGCAACTTGAAAAGCTTGGGGGAAAATGATTCTCCAAAAAGTCTGACTTGGAGTCAAACCAATACTAAGCCCGGCCTCTGTCTGCCCCTTTGGAATAGCTTGATAGGCCGCCTTGAAAACCTCGGCAACAATAGCCGCAAACAAGAGAATCATCGTCAAGAGAACAAAAATAGTTTTAGACCAGTTGTTGATATCCAAACCAAGCCACCATTTCAGAAATTCTGGCAAGCCATAAAAGACTAGAAAAAGCAAGACAATCGGTGGTGTACAACGAAGGGTAAAGATATAGCCTTTGGAAATCGCTGCAAAACTCTTGTCTTCTCCTACTTGTGCCCAGGCCAAGAGACCTCCAAAAAGGGAACCAAGAAGAGTGGTAAAAAAGAGAATGGACAAGGTCATAGGAAGCGCCTGCCATAAGGTCGGCAAAAACTGAAAGACCTTGGAAAAATCATAAGAAACCATGCAAAACCCTTTCTAGTCTTGGAATTTCTGGTCTAGTCTTTGTCTACGTAACTAAAGACATCTTCTTTAAAGTATTGCTGAGATAGCTTAGCAAGCGTGCCATCTTCTTTCAATTCTTTGATTGCTTTTTCGTATTCCTTAGCGAATTTCTCACCCTTTTCATCACGGTGAATCAAGGGATAAGTTGGAATACCTTTATATGGGAACCAGCTGAGTTTATCCGCATATTGGTGGTAAGGGCCATCTTCTGCGGTAACTGCTTTTTCAAAGGATAGTTTGATATCAAAGAAGGCGTCATAACGTCCTTCTAAGACCCAGGCATAGGCATCTGCCACTTTAAAGGATTCAGCTGCTGTTAGCTCAATCGGTGCATCCTGATGTTTTTCATTGTAGCTGGTGATGACATTCCATTGAGCATTCTGTGGAGAGATGGGAACCAATTTCCCTTTATTCTTAGCAAAGTCATCAATGGTTTTGTATTTCTGTTCATCTTCTTTTCTAACAGTAAATCCGATGATGCTCGCTCCGACTGGTTCAGATGGAATGACAAACTTTTTAGCTCGTTCATCTGTGTACCAAGCTCCCTTGGTTCCGATGTCATACTTACCTGATTCCAGACCAATCAAGAGGTCATCATCACTGGTACCCGTATATTCAAATTGATAGTTTGCCAACTTCTCATCAACAGCCTTCAAAACAGCTACTTCATAACCATCTGATTCCCCTTTTTCATTAACAAAGTCATAAGGTACGTAGTTTTGTGTATGGGCAACCTTCAAGGTTATGACCCCACCAGATGAAGCTGTTTCTCCCTCTTTGGCTGGAGCGCCAGCTAAACTTCTCCCGATAATCGTTGCCCCAATTACTGCAACAACTGCTACACCACCGATAATCCATGCTTTTTTACTCATCTTTTTCTCCTTTAGTTTTCAAACGCTTCTCTCACCCACTGGATACGTTCAACTGCGATATCACTTGGAATGGTACAATCTGCCCCAAGTACCAAGCCCTGTTCCCCAGCTTCTGCAACTAGTTTCTTTGCCTCAGCCTGAATGGCGTCCTTGCTACCAGTATACAGCAAGCCCGTCTTGCCATTTTCGAATCCTCCAAGAACCGTACGTCCTTTGAAAACCTCACGACCTTCCTTGAGAGTGATTCCTTCTGGTCCTACAGCCCAGTTAAAGACTTGGGCTGGATAGTCTGCAAAAAGATGAATATCATTTCGCGCCCCCTCGTAGCCACAGATATGAAGAACAGTGACACCACCAACAGCACTAGCTGCTTCTAGAATAGTTATCTCGCTAGGTGCAATGACGGCTTGATAATCTGCTGCCGACACTCGTTGATCTTGGATACTTTGCACGCTGAGGTAGATTCCGTCAGCACCAGCCTCTTCGATGACAGCTCGGCTGAGATTAGCAATATCCTCTGCAATCACATCCAACACCCTCTTCAGAGCTTCAGGATCTTCCACTAGAAAGTCCGCAATAAGGTCATCCCCGCCAGACACTTCCCCAAGCAACCACTTGAGATAGGTCACAGGAGCAAAAATATTGTAAATCGCAACGATATCTTCTGTAAACTCTTGCTTGATTTTCTTAACCAAGTCAACCTGCTCTTTTATCCAAGCGTGATCTGGTCCGAGTGGTTGAATGGTCGCCAATTCTTGAAGAGATTTTCCTTTGGCAATCACTGGATTTGGATAAGCAAAGTACCCATCACTCATGAGCTTGATAAAGTCCGGCTGAACTTCTCGAATAAAGCGCTTATGGCCTTGAATATTCTTCTCGATAATGGCTGGATTTGAGAAACCGTGTAGCCATTCGTCTTCTGATGTGAAATGGTGCCAAAAGCCTACTGGCACACGATCAACTTTCTCACCTCTAAATGCTTGTAAAACCCATTCTTTTTTTTCTGACATTCTTATTCTCCATTTCTTACTTTTTCAACTAATAAACTGCTTGCGATATCATTCGAGCGTAGAAAGGGGAGACTGGACTTGGAAAAATCCTGAACTCCACGACATCTCTCTCCATTTTTGCAATGCCCATTTTTTACGACGCTTATGGCGACCAAGGCTAGCAAACCGACAACGACAATAAAGATGCCCCATCTTTTACTTTTCATAGCTCCTCCTTTTTAGAGAACCGCTGCCTGTCGAATCCAGTCCAACCTCTCTAAGTCAAAGTCATCCGGAACAGTACAGTCAGCTCCCAGAAGAACTCCTTTACTACCAGCTTCAGCCAGCAACCGCCTTGTTTCATTTTGCAATTCCTCCCTGGAACCTTGATAAAGCAAGCTTTTTTTGCCATTTTCAAATCCACCTAAAACGGCCTTACCTGGAAACAACTCTTGACCCTGTGTCAAACTAACATCCTCATGATGAGTCGCCCAGTTGACCACTTGAGCTGTATAGTCCTTAAATATCGTCACATCATTGCTCGCACCTTCAAAACCACAGATATGGAGGATATTGGTCCCACCAACCTGATTGGCCGCCTCCAAAATCGCTATATTGCTCGGTTCGATATAGGTTTGGTAGAGTGCTGGTGTGATGCGCTCATCTTGAATTTCCTGGGTGCTGAGGTAAATCCCGTCGACACCGCCTTCCTGGATGATTTTCCGAGTTAGGATAGCAATATCTCCTGCAATCACATCTAGAATCGCTCTGAATTGCTCAGGATTTTCTAGCAATAGATCAGCCACTTCCTTATCTCCTCGAGAAGTTTCTGTACGGAACCAGCGCTTGAGGTAGGAGATAGGCGAAAAGATATTGTAGAAAGAAGCAATCTCTTCGGTAAAGGTCTCTCGAATCGCTTGTACCACTTCCACCTGTTGCTGAATCCATGGGTGATCCTCACTAATCGACTCAATAGAAGTCAGCTCCTGAATGCTTGCAATCTTAGGATTATAGACATTACTTGGATAAAGGAAAAAACCGTCACTCATAATTTTGACAAAATCAGGACGAATCCTTTCCACATAGTTGCGATGTCCATCAACACTTTTTTGAAAGATACGTGGATTATTTAATCCCTGCCCCTTTTCTTCGAGTGTTACAAAATGAAACCAAAATCCCACAGGAACTCTTTCCACTTCATCGCCTCGAATCGCTCTAAAGACTAAATCTCTTTTACTTGCCATACCTCTCTCCTTCCATTTGGATTGAAACCATCTTACCACTCCTTTTCCCCTTTTCCCAATATATATTGACTATCAACTCGATTGGAAATTTTTATATCTATAAAGAAAAAAATCCCTGAAAAGCTTGATATTACTAGCCTTTCAGAGATTTTTTCCTATTTATTACTTTTTTAAAATGGTTGTTATATAGATTTTTTATCAACTTGATTAGGATTTTTTATTAAGCCTCTTTCATGGCAAAATATGCCCGGACTTTGGGTGCCACTTGTGTGCCGAAGAGTTCAATAGCTCTCAGAACCTGGTCATGAGGCATGGAACCAAGCGGTAGATAAAGCATGAAACGCTCCAAACCTTTGCTAAGCTTGGGTCAGTTTCTTGAAATAACGCGGATTCTCACCCAGTAGGCAAGGTAGCACTAAACAGTTTTATTTGCAATACATTCGCTCATTAGAAAAAGCCTAGATCAACTAGACTTTTTTAGCTTATTCTACCTGTAGTTTATTATCTTTCAAAGTCAATTTCGAGTTTTCTGTCAATTCTGTTTGTTCAAAAGTGTAAATCGTCTCGCCCTTTGTATCAATCATGTACCAGGCTTGATCTTTGCGGACAACCAGTGCAAGCTCCGTGCTATTTTCGTTCTCGTTTTTGATCGACAATGGAAAGGCCTTGTCCACACCTTCCAGAGCTACTTTCTCACCTGTTTTTAATTCTACTAGGTAGTACACGCCATCCTTTGTACCAAAACTGTAGTCCCCATTAATCGGTGTGTGGCTATCATAGTTTTTCATTAGAATGGAAGTTTTATCTACACCATCAAATGCCTTTTTAAATTGTTCTCTCTGCTCTTCAGCTTTCTTTTGATCTTGAGACTGAACCGTCTCTTGCACAGCAGCAATCCGTTCCATGTTTTGCTTTTTCGCTTGTCTCGCCTGATGGATCAAGACCGTTCGTATCAAGAAAGAACTAGACAAGACGATACCAATCAGCATAGCAATAATATTTTTTTCTTTTTCATTTTCTTCTCCTTATAAAAAACTGCCTTCGGAATACAAGGATTCCTATCTCAAGTATAACAAGGAAGAGCAAAAAAGTCTAGGAGGACTAGACTCTTTTAGCTTATTCTACTGTTACTGACTTGGCAAGGTTACGAGGTTTGTCCACATCGAGACCACGGTGAAGTGTTGCAAAGTAAGCAACCAATTGCGTTGGTACGACCATTGAGATTGGTGAGAGGTAAGGGTGGACGGTCGTAAGGACGATGTCGTCTGTCTCTTTAGCAACATTTTCTTCTGCAATAGTGAGAACCTTGGCACCACGGGCTGCGACCTCTTGGATATTTCCACGAGTATGGTTGGCAAGGACTGGATCTGACAGGAGGGCCAAGACAGGAGTTCCCTCTTCAATCAAGGCAATGGTTCCATGCTTGAGTTCTCCTGCCGCAAAACCTTCACACTGGATATAAGAAATCTCTTTAAGTTTGAGACTTGCTTCCATGGCTACGTAGTAATCTTGACCACGTCCGATATAAAAGGCGTTACGAGTTGTTTCGAGAAGGTCTCGAACCTTGGCATCAATGGTTTCTTTCTCAGAAAGAGTTGATTCGATAGACTGAGCCACGATAGACAACTCACGAATCAGATCAAAGGCTTGGGCTTTGGCATTGCCGTTTGCTTCTCCGACTGCTTTTGCAAGGAAGGCAAGAGCTGCGATTTGTGCTGTATAAGCCTTGGTTGAAGCCACGGCGATTTCAGGCCCTGCATGAAGAAGCATGGTATGGTTGGCTTCACGTGAAAGAGTTGAACCTGGCACGTTTGTCACTGTCAAGCTTGGAATGCCCATTTCATTGGCCTTGACCAAAACCTGACGGCTGTCAGCTGTTTCACCAGACTGGCTGATAAAGATGAAGAGTGGTTTCTTGCTGAGAAGTGGCATGCCATAGCCCCACTCAGATGAGATTCCAAGTTCCACTGGTGTATCCGTCAATTCTTCCAGCATCTTCTTAGAAGCAAAGCCTGCATGGTAAGATGTTCCAGCTGCAAGGATGTAGATTCGGTCTGCGTCTTGAACAGCCTTGATGATAGCTGGATCCACGACAACTTGACCAGCCTCATCTGTATAGGCTTGGATGAGTTTACGCATCACCGTTGGCTGCTCGTCGATTTCCTTAAGCATGTAGTAAGGGTAAGTCCCCTTACCGATATCTGACAAGTCAAGCTCCGCAGTGTAGCTAGCACGCTCACGGCGATTGCCATCATAGTCTTGAACTTCGACGCTATCAGCCTTGACGATTACCAACTCTTGGTCATGGATTTCCATGTATTGGTTGGTCTCACGAATCATAGCCATAGCATCTGAGCAGACCATGTTATAGCCTTGTCCAAGACCAATCAAAAGTGGTGATTTATTTTTAGCTACATAGATGACATCTGGGTTTTCAGAGTCAATCAAGGCAAAGGCATAAGAACCACGGATGATGTGAAGAGCTTTTTTGAAGGCTTCAAGAACTGAGAGACCATCTTCTTCTGCAAATTTTCCAATCAAGTGAACAGCGATTTCCGTATCTGTTTGCCCCTTGAAGTGGTGACCTGCAAGGTATTCTTCCTTGATTTCAAGGTAGTTTTCAATCACTCCATTATGCACCAAGACAAAACGTCCAGTCTCAGAGCGGTGTGGGTGAGCGTTATCTTCCGTTGGTTTCCCATGAGTCGCCCAACGCGTGTGTCCGATACCAGTTGTTCCCTCAACACCAGCTGTTTTAGCAGACAATTCAGCGATACGGCCAACAGCCTTAACTAGATGATTTTCAGCACCACCTAGAACAAAAATTCCCGCAGAATCATAGCCACGGTATTCGAGCTTTTCAAGCCCTTGAATCAAAATATCAGTTGCATTTGTGTTTCCAACAACACCGACAATTCCACACATAGTATATACGACACAGACCAGCTGTGCTTCCCCCTTAAATTGGTATAGTCTGATTTTCCTTTTACAGAACCAGCAAAGACAGTATATACTTGTTTTTCTCACTTGTCAAGTATAAAAATTGGTATAGTTTTTTAAAATGCCATCAGAGTAAGATTTCACTTGAGAACTGACAAGTAGGATTCGATTACTTATAATAGAGAGAGGAGGTAGTTATCATGTGGTTTTTCTTCGCACTTTTATCTGCTGTCTTTGCAGCCTTAACTTCTATTTTAGCCAAAATTGGGATTGAGGGAGTTCCGTCCAATCTAGCAACAGCCATTCGTACGGTCATCGTCATCCTTATGGCTTGGGCCATGGTTTTCCTGACCAATAGTCAGACTGAGATTGTCAACATCAGTAGAAAAAGTTGGCTCTTTCTCATCCTGTCTGGTTTGGCAACAGGTGCCTCCTGGCTCTGCTACTACAAGGCCTTGCAGATGGGCAATGCGACTGAGGTATCTGCTGTCGATAAGTTTAGTCTCGTCATTACCCTCGTTTTAGCCTTTTTCTTTCTACAGGATGTCCTGACGTTTAAAACAATCATTGGCTGTATCCTGATTACGATTGGGACCTTGGTGATGATTTTGTAATCCTCTCCCCCTCCATATATGACTTTTCCCCCAAAAAAAGCTAGATAGTTTTGGGGGTATTTTCTTACGTCTAAATTTATAGGTACAGGGAATCAGCTTCAAGCGTCTAGCAAAAAGGAGAGAACCAAATTGGTTCCCTCCAAGATGTGGTTTTTCATCATCCCACTACACAGTTGACAAAAAACTAATTATCTCAGATAGCTAACTTCGACTTGAAATTTTGCCTTTCCAAATCTGAATGTGGTAAACCGATGACTGACTTTCGACTAATCTAAGAGCATCATGGAATCAATAAACAATTTCTTTGTGAAATAACCATTTTTAATTAAGTAAGCTGTATATTTTGCTCTTGTGACCATTTGATCATACTCTTCTGCCGTACATTCCTGAACTACACGACTAGCTTCTTCCAAACTGGACACGACAAAGCCCAAACCTTTCTCACGGATATAGTCGACATTAGAAAGATAGTCTGGTACAACCACAGGAATACCCGCAGCCAGATAAGTTGTCAACTTATAAGAAACATTTTCTTTATAGTAGTCACGCTCTTCCGCAGGATTTTCGGAATTTCCCCATACTAGGCCAAAGCCTCCTCCTTTAGACAACTCCAACAATAATTCCTGCTGAGTTCGCCACCCCTCAAGATGGACTTTGGAATAATCTACTCCCTCTGCTCTCGTAGCGTAAACGTGCAGGGGTGTACTGTGTTTCCAGTCAACAATATGTGGGAAACGAGATGGGTCCCCTGAGAAGATTAATTTTTTCTCAAATTTTGGAGTATAGAGTTCCAAACCATGGGGAAGATCCCAGAGTTTTTGAACAACGTAGTTCTTGACAGTTAATCCTTCTGAAACGAGTTTCTGGTACATTTGTTCGGATGGTACTACCACCACATCACATTTATTATACATGTCAATGTGGGCCTTCATAAGATAATAATTGCTCTCAAACATTAGTGGCTGAACATCATGGATAAACATCACCATTTTTACATGAGAAAGCTTTAACTTTTCTACCAAGTGATTGTCCCATTCAACACTATTCCATGAAGGAGATTGGAAAAAAACGACATCTCCATAAGATACCCCCGCGACAATCCCATCCATCCGCGAGTTCAGTTCTTCCCACGGTTCATGGCTTGCATCATAAAAATATATTCCCAGTTCGTTAACTCCAAAGTCTCGAACAATTTTCATGACATTGTTCTGCGCCATCAAGGCAACACTCGTTGATGCTTGCCCAAATAAATTTGTGAAATGTACTTTCATTGTTTTCTAAATCCTCGTCTCAGTAATTTCTCTAAACATTGTATCATAATTTACGACTTTTCAAAAGCGTTTACATGCCAATTTTCAAGCTCAAGTTAGTTACTTGGGATAATTTTTCAGGAGTCTTATCTTCCAAGAACAATAAGGATAGCCTTAATAGATGTTTTTCTCACTCAATCTCACAAATTCGGTATCTTTGTTAGCTATGATAGATTGAATAAATTTTTCCTATTGAGGATATAATTTTTTGTACCTTTAGATTTCCCTGTTTATCTTGTGATGACTACAAGCTCACATATAGAATTCTTATGTAATCAAGTCACTAACTTCTTTTCAAAGATTTGAGAAAGTGAGGTTTTTCCATTTTTCTTGCCAATTTTTCTTGGACAAGCGTTCTTGATAGAGCTTCATTCGATCCTTATTCTCTAAAAAATGAGGAGTTGGGGAAACCTGAAAGTTCAAAATATCCTCTAAACCATAGGGCGCGAAGAGCTCTAAAGTTGCATCAGCATGCAAGCGAACTCCTATCGCCGTACAGCGCTCGGGATACTTAGCCATCGCATCACAGGAGCTGATATAGGGCGCAGTGTGGGGACTGTGCAGATGCATATAGACCTGATTTTTCAACTCCCACTGATACTGAGGAAAATCTTCTCTCAGTTTTTTCTCTAGGGACAATGTTTCCTCATAAGAAACATCTGGATCAAAGAAAATCACATCCACATCTGTTTCACAGTCAAAAGGTGATTTGTCTGACAAGAGATTCCAGATGAAATTTCTGACAGAACCTGCTGCCAACCACGAGTCTTTCAAACCAAGATTACGAATGATGGTTAAAATGGCCATCATATCTGGATTTTCTCTAAAAACGTCTAGAATTTCTTGCTCATTTTTCATTATACTCATAGCCCAAATGCTCGTAGGCCTTAGCCGTTGCAACCCGTCCAGACCGTGTTCGCATGATAAAACCTTTCTGGATGAGGTAGGGTTCGTACATATCTTCGACTGTTTCGCGCTCCTCGGCAATATTAACAGAAAGGGTTCCTAAACCGACAGGACCACCACCGTACATCTCAATCATAGTACGAAGGATTTTTTGGTCCACATAATCTAAACCTTCATGGTCTACGTCCAGCATAGTCAAGGCCTTATCCGTAATCACATCATCAATCAAGCCGTCCCCCATAATCTGGGCAAAGTCGCGTACGCGCTTGAGGAGACGATTGGCAATACGAGGAGTCCCACGACTGCGTAAGGCCAGCTCAGTAGCTGCTTCATGAGTGATTTCCATCTCAAAAATATCGGCCGTCCGCTCAACAATTTCTGTCAAATCAGCATGGGCATAATACTCCATATGACCCGTAATCCCAAAACGTGCTCGTAGCGGATTTGAGAGCATACCAGCCCGAGTCGTCGCACCAATCAAGGTAAAAGGTGGCAAGTCCAAATGGACACTGCGACTGCCCTCTCCAGCCCCAATCATAATGTCAATGTAGAAGTCCTCCATAGCACTATAGAGCACCTCTTCCACCGACATGGGCAAGCGATGAATCTCGTCAATAAAGAGGACGTCCCCAGGCTCCAAATCATTCAAAATCGCTACCAGATCACCCGCTTTTTCAATGACAGGACCCGACGTTTGCTTGAGATTGACTCCTAGTTCATTAGCAATGACAAAGGCCATGGTCGTTTTCCCCAAACCTGGAGGCCCAAATAAGAGTACATGGTCCAGCGCTTCATCCCGCATTTTGGCAGCTTCGATAAAGATTTGGAGCTGATCCTTGACCTTATCCTGCCCAATATATTCACGTAAATACTGAGGCCGGAGCGTACGTTCTACTAACTCCTCATCCCCCATTATCTCATTATCTAAAATTCTATTCATGTTTCCATTATATCAAAAATCCAAGCCACAAACAAAAAAGCCACCTGATTGGGTGGCCTCTTTAGGGAGATTATTATGAAAAAGAAAGGATTAGGATTTCATTAAATAAAGTTAGGAGGTCTTTACTTAATGACTATATGATACACGAGGAGACTTAAAATTACCTTAACTTTTTGTATTTTTTTGCTTTTTACTCACAATTTTCTTTAACAGCTGTTTGACCTGCAATACGTCCAAAAGTAAAGATATCCGTAAGCGAATTTCCTCCTAGACGGTTACCTGCATGGAGTCCACCTGCGACTTCTCCGGCAGCATACAAACCAAGGATAATCTGACCGTTTTCATTCAAAACGTGTGTTGAAGTATCAATCTTGAGTCCACCCATTGTATGGTGAACGGCTGGTTTTCTCGGTGTTGCGTAAAATGGCGCAACCTCACACTTGAGATCAAAACTACCTTTATTAAATTCAGGATCAAAACCTGCATCTACATAGGAATTGTAATTCTTAATCGTTTCCACTAGAACTTGTGGGGCCATACCAATCTGAACCGCCAACTCTTCTATCGTATCTGCACGATAGAGAGTGCCTGCTTTGACTTGGGCATTGATTTTTTCTTGACTAGTGTTGTAGGCAGTTTCCTTGATACGTTCATCTGCGATTAGATAGAACAAGCCTCCATTATCAATCGCCGCTTGAGATAGCTTGTCTCGGCTACCGTACTCATCTACAAAGCGCTTACCTTGAGTATTTACCATAATGAAGTTTGCTGGAGGAACTTGAAGTCCTGAGAAGAGGGCACCTGTCACTGGATCCGATACTGGCATCATCTGACTAAAGCCCATACCTACCAAATCTGCACCTACACTTTGACCTAAAAGAATACCATCCCCTGTTACAGCTGGTGTATTAGATGTGGCAATATCATCTGCAATTTCAGTCCAATAGGTATTGTATTTTTGTAACATCTTGGTATTGGCACCAAATCCTCCAGAAGCTAGAACAACAGCATCTGCATTGACAATGATAGTTTGACCGTTTCGACCTTCTGCTCTGACACCCTTGACAACCTCGTTTTCTACAAGCAATTCTTTAACTGGAGAATCTGTCAAAATCTTGCCACCATTTTCTAGAACATATTTTTGTAGGACGGATATAAAGGCATACCCCATTGGTTGAACCGGCTTATGGCCACGACGCCAAAGGGCTCCAACTGGCATTGTCACTTCGCTACGAACAAATTCAACGCCGATGTCTTCCAACCACCGAACTGACTCTAGGGCTCGCTCGGTTAAAACAGATACTAAATCGTATTGGCCATGAATTTCATTTCCTTGTAAATCTTTTCGTTTCCCACCGATATAGGTTTGGATACGGTAAAGTAAGGTAGAGTCAAACAAATAGCTGGGATCCTGCAAATACTGCTCAACCTCAACTTTCAAGGCTCTAAAATCCTCTAAATATTCTGGATCAATCGTTGATTCATCTGTCGCAATCAATTCTTGAAGCGTATGTGCCTCGCCTGGATGAGCTGCGAAGGTTCCTTGCCATGCTGGATCTGGTGCATTCATTGGGCCACCCGCACGAACAGTATTTCCTCCAATTGCTGGGAATTTCTCTACCACAATCGGTTTCTTACCAGCTTGTAAGACTGCAGCAGCCGCAGCTAAACCAGCTCCTCCACCTCCGACGACGACAACGTCTGCCTGATAGGTTTTATCTTCTTTATCTAGAGCAGATGGTGCTTTTGAACGTTTCCGTAAAACATCTGGATTTGCACCAGCTTGTTTGACTGCGCGAGCAACTCCGTCCAAGACACCATTTGAAGTCACAGAAGCTCCTGACACCGCATCAACGTTTAAGGTTTGTCCCTCAATGATTTCCGCTGGGATACGGGTAAAGACGACATCTGCGATTCCTGAAGATTCTCCAGAAGAATCAATTTCAATTTTTTCAATACGGTCCTCAGAAACCGTGACATCCATCGGCAATTTACCATTATGACCTTCCGTTGTAACGTGATAAGTTCCTGGTTCAAATCGAACTTCTTCAGGAAGATTTAATTGGTTTGCAACGGATACAAATCGAAGGAAGCGATAAAAACAACTATCTAGGAAATCTACAGTTCGTTCATCAATTAAATTTCCATTATTATCAAATGCTCGATGAGCTCGACCAAGTAAAAACTCACTACCTGGCATAACTGTTGCATTTACCCCAGGAGCATCCAAAATCTGACGAAGATGAAGTTGGGCACGTGAAGAACCTTGAATATCGTAGGAAGCTCCGACAATCATTGTCGGCTTTCCGTCTAGTGGATGAATGTTAAAAGACAACCACTCGAGCAAGCTATTCAAACTTGATGGAATCGTATGATTGTGCTCGGGTGTCGAAATAATGACACCATCAGCTTCTAAAATAGCCTGGTTGAACTTCTGAATAATAGGTGTATCTGTTTGATCATCCGTTTCATTAAACATCGGTACATCTGTTATTTCTAAAATCTCAATATCCGCTTTTGAAGCAAAATGTCTTTTCATAAATTGCAACAAACTACGGTTATAAGATTGTTTGGCATTGGTACCAACAATAGCTACTAATTTCATTGACTCTACTCCTTTCATTAATTCCCTAGGCTTTCAACCATTCTTCCCAGATGAATGATTTCTTACGATTTGTATCTTCAGGTTTTACTAAAGCTTTTGTTAATTCAACAAAATTTTGAAACTCTGAAAAATGTTCTTCTAGTTCTGCAACCTTTTCAGGATTATTCAAATGACACTCATCATCTAGTACTTGCTCAGAATGACCTAGAAAGAACTCTGTACCAGGCATAACTCTCGCTTTAAGCTCCGGCGCATCTAAAATCTGACGTAAATGTGCCTGCGCTCTAGATGTTCCTAGCAAACCGAGAGAAGCACCTACAATCATAGTTGGTTTATTGATTAAGGCACGACTGGTATAAGCAATCCACTCCAAAGCAGAGGCCAAAGGTGCTGGTATCGTGTGGTCGTACTCAGGTGTTGAAATAATCACACCATCTGCGGCAAGAATTTTTTCTGAAAAAGTTTGAACTTCAGCTGGCGCTTGCTTGTCCTCAGGTTCGTTAAATGCTGGCAATTGTTTGATTTCCAATACCTCAATGTCGGCTTTATCCGAAAAGTGCTTTTGCATAAATTTCAAGAGTTTCCGATTGGTTGAGCGATCTGAATTGGTTCCAACGATAGCAACTAGTTTCATCTTGGTACCCCTTTCATTTATTTAATCTACTTTCATTATACTACTTTAGAAAATCTTGTAAATCCTTGATAATAAAGACCGTGTTATTCTATCAGATTATCGTACTTTAGTACAAGTTCGTGAAAAAATTAACAAAACATCTTCATAAACTATTGACCGGCTTCCTTAACTATGATATAGTCTTGGTGAAAAAATATACATTTAAGGAGGATGTTTTTATGAAAGAGACATTCAATCGTTGGAGGATTTTAGTCGCGTCTACAGCCATTCTTCTTTGCACAGGTGCCGTCTATTCCTTTTCTGTTTTTGCTGGACCACTTAGCAGTTCAACAGGCTGGTCCATGTCTGATATTATGTTAGCATTTGCTATCAACTCTGCAATCGGCCCTATTCCCATGATTCTAGGAGGTTATTTAGTTGACAAAGGTTATGTAAAATGGACCATCGCCCTCGGCGCTCTCCTATTTGCTAGCGGATTTTACTTGACCGGCTATGCCAATTCACCAGCCATGCTTTATTTGACCTATGGATTAATGGCTGGACTTGGTCAAGGTTTTGCCTATTCGGGTGCCCTCTCCAATTCACTTCGCCTCTTCCCTGATAAACGTGGCTTAGCTTCTGGAATTCTGACAGGCGGAATGGGATTTGCCGCAGTCATCGCTTCTCCAGTCGCAAGCAATCTCATTCAACAACAAGATGCCTTCTTTGCTTTTCGTACCATTGGGCTAGTCTATATTGTTGTTATCATCTGTGCAATTTTCTTTATCAAGGCAGCTCCAAGTGGCTACCAACCAGCAGGCTGGAAAGCTCCTATCCCAACCAAGCAAGGAGCTACTAATAAAAACTGGAAACAAATGCTACGAAGTCCTCTGTTTTACATTATCATTAGCATGTTCTTTGTCGGCGCCTTTTCTGGTTTGATGATTGCCTCTCAAGCATCACCAATCGGTCAATCAATGTTTGGACTCTCTGCAGGCACTGCAGCTCTCTATGTCTCTCTTTATTCAATAGCAAACTCTAGTGGTCGTTTTATCTGGGGATCACTTTCTGATAAAATTGGCCGTTCAAAGACCTTATTAATTATCTACTCTGTCATTGTCCTAGCTTTATTTTCCCTAACTATCGTCCCTGGTCAATTCGGGTTTACCTTAGGAATTATAGGACTTGGTATCTGCTTGGGTGGTGTTATGGGGGTCTTCCCATCTATCGTTATGGAAAATTACGGTCCTGCAAATCAAGGGGTCAACTACGGTATAGTCTTTACTGGATATTCTTTAGCAGCATTTTTCGCTCCCAAAGTCGCTGTTCAAATAGCAATGACTAATAATGGAAATTATAGTGTAGCTTTTTATGTTGCTATTGCTTTGGCCTTCATTGGACTTATGCTTACTATTTTTTATATGAAAAAGAAAGCTTAAAGCCCGAAAACTTCCTAGATAAGGAAGTTTTTTTGGTATAATAAACGTAGTAATAGTATATTGGGAGGATGTACCATGGCAGACCGTTCACGTTTCTTACGAGATAACCCATCTGACTTCCCATATGATTTTGAAAAACAAATCTTATCCAAAAAGTCTCCTGACACAATCTATCATTGTCATCCTGAACTAGAGATTATTTACGTTACAAAGGGTTCTGCCATCGTTCATATCAACTCAGAACGCTTTGAAAGTCGTGAAGGAGATATTTTTCTTATCCAACCAACCTCTCTCCATGCTATCTATTCTCACAAAGATAAAGAACTATTTTCTACCAGCTTTCGGATTCATCTAGATTATCTTGGTAGAAGTCAAATTGACAGCTTTAGCCAACGCTATATCCAACCCCTCCACTCTGGTCACTTTTGCCTCACTCCTCGAATATCATCAGTTGATAAGGCCTATAATCAAATTCAATCCTGCCTTCTTTCCCTCTTTTCTATCCTTGAAGAAAAAGGTATATACTACGATCTACTCATAAAGTCTAAACTATACGAATTGCTTCATCTTCTCTTTAAGTATAGATACGTCAATCGACACTATACAGATGATACCTACCAAAAATACCAAAAACTAAAAGAAGTGATTTGCTACCTTGAACAACACTATGCAGAACCCATTCATATCGAACAACTAGCTGCAACGTTTGGATATAGTAAAAATCACTTTATGAGTATTTTCAAGCAACATACTGGAGCCAGTTGTATGGACTACCTGCTCCAGTTACGTCTTGAAAAATCCTGTGAGAAACTCGTCCAAACCAACCTCAGCATTCAAGAAATTGCCTGTCAGGTCGGTTTCACCAACCTTTCTAACTTTAATCGTCAATTTAAGCAACACTATCACTTAACACCTAGACAGTATCGAAACCAACAACTTAAAAAGAAAACATGATTCTTCCTCCTTAGTCTTTCTCTAAGGAGTTTTTTTCAAACGATAAATTGCAAGAATAAGTGCAACATTTACTCTAACTCATCCACTAGAGCCTCATAAGCAGTTCTGTAAGCTAAAC